>JBAVQT010000300.1:0-15570 GCA_049694295.1 Candidatus Acidiferrales bacterium | reverse complement strand
GGCCGACGGCGTGGTCGGTCGTCGTGCCGCGGCGCTGTGCGGCGAGCATGCCGGCGGGAATACCGACCGCTGCGCAGACCAGCAGCGCCACAAACGCGAGCAGCAGCGTAGCGGGATAGTGCTCGAGCACGACGCGCGTGACCGGCTGCTGGAAGCGAAACGATTCGCCGAGATTTCCGTGCACCACACCCGCCAGATAATGCACGTACTGCGAACCGAGCGGCCGATCCAGGCCCAGCGAGTGGCGGAGTTCAACAATGTCCGCGGCGCGAGCTCCTTCACCCAGCATTTGCTGGACGGGATCTCCCGGCACGAGATGCGCGAGCAAAAACACCATGGTGACAATCAGCCAAAGAGCGGGAAGGGCGAGAAGTACGCGGAAAGCCAGGCGGCGGATCATTTGTTGCGGCGACTCCGAACGGCGGACGATTTGACGGGGGCCCTAACGGCGGAGGGTGCCGGCACGGGCGATGCGGCGGAAACTGGCGGCGCGGGTGATTGCGATGCCGATGCGGCGATGGATTTCTGACTTGCGTGCGGCGCGACCACGGGAGCAGGCGCCGCAACGGGGCGCAACGATTTGATTTTTACACGTGAGACGCGGCGGCGATCCATCTCCATGACGGTGAAGCGATAGTCCTCGGCTTCGAAGCTTTCGCCGCCGCGAGGAATGAAGCCAAGATGCTGTAAGACGAAACCGCCAATAGTTTCATACGCAGCGTCGGCCGGCAGCGTGATGTTGTATTGGGTCTCGAGTTCGCGAACATTCATCGCGGCATCGAAGACCAGCGAGCCATCGGGAAGCGCGAGAGGGCGCTCGACCACGTCGAACTCATCGTGGATTTCGCCGACCATCTGCTCGAGGATGTCTTCCAACGTGGCGAGGCCCAGAATGCTGCCGAATTCGTCAACCACCATAGCCAGGCCGGTGCGGCGGGAGCGAAATTCGACCAGCAGTTCGCTGGCGGATTTGGTTTCGGGAACGATGAGCACGTCGCGAAGCAGCGCACGAAGCTGAAAGTCCGCCGCCGGCAGATTTTCTTCGGCGCGGCGCGCGCGATCGAGCAGCACCCAGAGCAAATCCTTGATGTGCACGAAGCCGATGATGTGGTCGAGCGTGCCTTCGTAAACAGGTATGCGCGAGCGTTGCGTGGTGGCGATCATTTTCATGGTGTCTTCAAGCGAGGCGGTAGACGGCAGGGCGTGAACATCGGGGCGCGGAACCATTACCTGACGGACTTCGATCTGGCTAAGCTCCATCGCCGACTGGATAAATTTCACTTCGGCGGCTGGAATGAGTCCGCGATCCTGAGCCTGTTCAATCATCACTTGCAGTTCTTCAGCCGAGCGCACCAGCGTGTGGCCGATTGGCGCGACTACGCCCAGGGCGCGGACGATGCGTTCGGCCGAGCTGTCGAGCAGATCGATGGCCCAGCGAAATGTTTCAAGGAACCAGCGAAACGGGCGCGCGATGATGAGCGCGACGCGCTCGGCCCGCGCGAGGCTGAGCGATTTGGGTACCAGCTCGCCAAGTACAACCTGGAGAACGGTAAGCAGCCCGAATGCCAGCACCAGCGCGGTCGAGTGCGCGGCGATGGCCGCCCAGGGCCGCGGAATGGACGCGACCAGCGGATCGAGGATGCCCGCAAGGGTGATTTCACCGACGTACCCGAGGAGCAGACTGGCGATGGTGATGCCGACTTGAACGCCGGAGACCACGCGGCCGATGTCGGAGAGCAGGATTTCTACGATCTTGGCGCGGGCATCTCCGGATTCGACAAGTTGGCGCACGCGCGACGCGCGCACGGCGACCAGCGAAAACTCGGCGGCAGCAAAGAAAGCGTTTATGCCGACGAGGCAGAGTACGGCGAAGAGTCGGAGGGCGATCATCGCGCTGACGTAGTTTAGCAAGATTGGCGGCGGATGCGCGGGGGAAGGCCGCAGGCCGTTCCTGATTCGCGGTGCAAGCCGGGATCTGAACACGGACGCTGACCACGGATGTTCGCCAGAGGTGGTAAACTGCGCGCCTTGCACGGGAGAATGTGACCCAACCATGAAACGCGCGATGTGGATCGGCGGAATTCTGGTAGCGGCGGCGATCGTGGTGGCGGCGCTGGCCATCGCGACGGTGCTTTGGATGGCCCACCGCGCTTTGCCGCCGCTTGATGGACGCGCCACTGTGACCGGCCTGGCGGCGGACGTGACGGTGGACCGCGACGAATGGGGGCGGCCATGGATTCGCGCCAATTCGGTGGACGATCTCGTTGCGGCGCAGGGATACGTGATGGCGCAGGACCGGCTGTGGCAAATGGATTTGCTCCGGCGAGCAGCCGGCGGAGATCTGGCGGAAATTTTCGGGCCGGAGGCGCTCGAGTACGACAAGCAGAATCGCACCTTGGGAATGCATCAAGCCGCGGACCGAGCGGCGGCGGATGCGACACCGGAAATTCGCCGATTGCTGGAGGACTACTCCCGCGGAGTGAACGACTACATTCACCAGCGGAACGGCCGCCTGCCCATCGAGTTTCGCGCTCTGGGATACCAACCGAGGGAGTGGGAGCCTGCTGATACTTTCCTGATCAGTCTGTACATGTACAAGACGCTGACGTCCACGTGGCAGGCCAAGCTAAACCGGGCGTGGGTGACGTCGAAAGTTGGGCCTGAGCGGGCGCGCGATCTGTTCGTGGAGGATTCGCCGCTGGACCATTACGTGATCGGCGCGGAGCCGGGTGGCACCCATGCGTTGTTTCCCGCGCGGACGCCGGCATGGTCTGCGACGAAAAGGACTTCGGCCGTCGTTCCGCCGATTTCGCCAGCGAGCTGGGACCGAGCGCAGGATGTATTGGCGCAGTTCGAGGAAGAGTCGAAAGAAATTATCGGGAGCAACAACTTCGTCGTAAACGGCGACCATACGGCGACGCACCTGCCGCTGCTGGCGAACGACACGCATCTGGCTTTAGGCGTGCCGGCGCTGTGGTACATCGTGCATCTGACGGCGCCGGGATGGAACGTCGCGGGGTTCGCGCTGCCGGGCGCGCCGCTGGTGATTATCGGACACAACGAGCGCATCGCGTGGGGGTTCACGAATAGCAACGCGGATGTGCAGGACCTGTATATAGAACAGTTCGAGTCGCCGGGATCGCTGGCATATCGAGTGAACGGCGAGTGGATGCAGGCCGAGGTCCGGCACGAAACGATTCACGTGAAAGGCCGCGCAGACGCGGATTTGGATGTGATCGTGACGCGGCACGGGCCGGTGGTGTATCGCGAGGCGGCCGGCGAAGGCGGACGCGCTTACGCGTTGCGATGGACGGCGCTGGAGCCAGGCGGGTTGGATTTTGGATTCCCGATGCTCGGGCGAGCGCAGGACTGGAACGAATTCGTGGACGCCACGCGGCACATCGCCGGGCCCGGCCAGAACACGGTGTACGCAGACGTGGACGGGAACATTGGATTCACGATTCCGGCGCGGATTCCGATGCGTGCCAGCGGAAATGGCGATCTGCCCGTGGCCGGAGATACCGGCGAATTCGATTGGAAGGGTTACATCCCCTTCGAGGAGTTACCTCGCGTCGAAAATCCGCCGAGCGGCGTGATCGCCACGGCCAACGCGCGAACGGTTGGTCCGGCGTACAGGTATTATTTGGGCGACCGGCAGGCCGGGCCCTATCGCACGGAGAGGATTTATCAACTGCTGGCCGCGCATCCACGGCTCACCGCAGCGGATTGCAACGCGATTCAAAATGACATCGTGAGTCTGCCGAATCGGTTTCTCGCGGCGCAGTTGCTCGCGGCGGCTAAGGTGACCCAGCCGCGCGATGCGCGCAGCGCAAAATTGATCGCATCGCTCGATGGGTGGGACGCGCGCGCCTCCGCAACTTCCGTGCAGACTAGTTTCGTCGAATACACGCGCCGAGCGCTGTTCCGGGATCTCCTCGCTCCCTATCTGGGCGATGAAGTAACGAAATATGAGCTATGGGAGCCTGTGAGCGTTTACGGCGATGTCTGGTGGCGCGACAAAGTATTCTTGCAGAACGTGCTCGATCGGCGACCTGCGGCGTGGCTGCCAGCCGGAAATGCAAATTTCGACGCCCTTCTGATGGCAGCGGCGGACGAAGCGGTGGCCGGGCTGGCGAAGCAGACCGGCGATCGGTTTCCGGCGGATTGGGCTTGGGGGCGGCTGCATATTCTGGAGATGCGGCACCCGCTCGATCGCCAAGGCTGGCTCGATTGGCTTAGTATCGGTCCGTATCGGCAGGGCGGAACGGTGGATACGGTGCGCGCGATGGGCATCGGACACGGCCCCGCAATGCGCTTCGTCGCCGACCTTTCGAATTTCGATAATTCGCTGATGGAAATTCCCGCGGGCGAGTCTGGCGAGTACGAGAGCGCGAATTATCGCGATCAATTCGAGGAATGGTTTGCCGGACGCGGGATCGATGCGCCATTCAGTGAAGCAGCCGAAGAGAGAGAGCGCACACATCGCTTGACGCTGACACCACGGTGATCGCCGGCCGTTCTCCGCGGTAGCGGAAAGCCGCGCTTGCGCGGAGACTACACATCGGCACTGTTGCTGTTCCACGTACTGCGTTAAAATGCGGCATCTCGCGTGAAAGTGCGGCGGGTGCGAAGAATCATCGAGCGTGAAGCCATGAGCAGCAGCGGAAATCGAGGCGGCATGAATCCAGCGACGAATAAGGCATCGGAGCCACCGAAGAAGGGCGATTTCGAGAAGGGGCTGGGACGGCTGGAAGAGGTCGTGAAGAGGCTGGAGAGCGCGGACCTGTCGCTGGACGAAGCGATGAAATTATTTGAAGAGGGCGTGAAGCTTTCGCGCGATTGCCAGAAACAGCTCGAAGAAGCGGAAGGAAAAGTGGAAATATTATTAAAGAAGGCCGACGGCAAGATCGCGGCGGAGCCGTTCAAAGCGGACGATGAATCCGCATAACGTTCCCTGCTCTGCCCGAGCGCCTTCCAACCACATCCCAAGCGGTCCTTCGAACGCATGAAACTCCCCGATTTCTTCGAAAAAGACCTGGCTCTGGTGGACGCGGCGCTCGAGCGCCTGCTGCCGGCCGAAGATACGCCGCCGGCAACGATTCACCGCGCCATGCGCTATAGCGTATTTGCAGGCGGCAAGCGCATTCGGCCGATACTCTGCTATGAAACCGCGAGAATGTTTTCCACCGGCGCGGACGCGGCGATCGCGGCGGGATGTGCGATCGAGTTCATTCATACTTATTCTCTGATTCACGATGATCTGCCGGCTCTCGACAACGACGACCTGCGGCGCGGCAAACCTACCAATCACAAAGTGTTTGGCGACGCGATGGCCATACTGGCGGGCGACGCGCTGCTGACGCTGGCGTTTGCGACCCTGGCCTCCGCGCAGGTGCCTGCGGCGCGTGGCGTGCGCCTAGTAGCAGAGATAGCCGCGGCGGCTGGAACGGTCGACGGAATGGTGGGCGGGCAGGTGGCGGACATCGAAGCGGAAAAGAAGCCGGTGGACGCGGCAATGCTCGAATACATTCACCGCTCGAAGACGGCGGCGCTGATTCGCGGATCGATCGTGGCGGGCGCGATTGCCGGCGGCGCTTCGGATCAGGATGTCGAGCGCTTGCGGCGGTTCGGCGAGAATATCGGGTGGGCGTTTCAGGTGGTGGACGACATTCTGGATGTCTCGGAATCGTCGGAAAAACTGGGCAAAACTGCGGGAAAAGATCAGGCCCAGCAGAAGGCGACTTATCCGGCGCTCTATGGGTTGCCGAAATCGCGCGCGATTGCGGCAGAGCTGGAAGCGAAAGCCATGCGGGAGTTGGATGCTTATGGCGAGCGCGCGCAGAACTTGCGTTCGCTGGCGGCATATTTGGTCGAGCGGCGTTCCTAGCAGCCGCCCGCGCACGCGCCCGCTCGGATTGCCGGCTGCCTCGCGATTTGAGCTGGTGTTGAAGAATTCCCTTGGTCATCCTATGGCTGCAAAGCCCGGAAAAAAACGGCTGGATGTGCTGCTCGTGGAGCGCGGATTAGCGCCCTCGCGCGAGCGTGCGCAAGCCGTGCTGCTGGCTGGGCAGGTGCGCGTCAACGGTGAGCGGATGGACAAGCCGGGTAGCCAGGTAGCGGAAGATGCGCGCCTGGAGATCGCCGGGCAGACGCTGCGGTATGCTAGCCGCGGCGGCCTGAAATTGGAGGGCGCCCTGGAAGATTTTGGCATTTCGCCGCAAGGAAAAGTTTGCGTGGATGTGGGCAGTTCGACGGGCGGATTTACGGATTGCCTTCTCCAGCAAGGCGCCCGCCGCGTTTACGCGGTGGACGTCACGGTCAGCCAGCTGGATTGGAAGCTGCGGCAGGACGAGCGCGTGCGCACCATCGAACGGAACGCCCGATATTTGCGGCCGGAAGATATTGGCGAGCCGGCCGATCTGGTGGTGATGGATGTCTCGTTCATTTCAGCCACGAAAGTGGTCCCGGCGGTGGCGCCCCTTGGGCGAATCGGAACAGACTACCTGCTGCTGGTAAAGCCGCAATTCGAGCTGGAAAAGCGCGAGGTCGGCAAGGGAGGCATCGTTCGCGATACGGCGCTGCACGAAAAGGCCATCGAGCGCGTGACACATGCTGCGCTCCAGGCTGGATTGGAAATAGTGGGAGTGCGGCCCAGCAGAGTGACCGGAGCAGAGGGTAATCGGGAGTTTTTTTTGCACGTTCTGCCCGCACGTTTTTCTGCACCGGCGACGGAACGAGTAGGATAAGATCGGCAAACTCAAATCATGATGCGCACTGCTGGAATCGTCTGCAAGCCGATTCAAAAATTGGCCGCCGAGATCGTGCCGCCGCTGGTGGAATGGCTGCGCGCGCGCGGCGTGGAAGCAAAGATCGAAAAGCAGACCCAGGCTTGCCTGGATCCCAGCCAGCCGGGTGTCGAGCGCGAACTGCTAGGCGAGCAGGTGGACCTGCTGATCGTGCTGGGAGGCGATGGGACTCTGCTGGCGGCCGCGCGCGGATTGCGCGGCCAAACCACGCCGATATTGGGTGTGAATCTCGGTGGCCTGGGGTTCCTCACCAGCTTCACGCGCGAAGAAATGTACCCCATGCTCGAGCTGGTGCTGGCAGAGGAGCACCGGATCGGCGAGCGGATGATGCTCGACACTCAGATCGTGCGCGATGGCGTGCCGGGAAAGCATCAAGTGGCGCTCAACGACGCGGTGGCCAACAAAGGCGCGCTGGCCCGCATGCTTACGTTTGACGTCCACGTGGACAAAAACCATGTGGGGCGCTATCGCGCGGATGGATTGATCATCGCCACGCCCACCGGATCAACGGCGTATTCCCTGGCCGCCGGAGGACCGATCGTACAACCGGAGCTGGACGCGTTTGTGATCACTCCAATCTGCCCGCACATGTTGACGAACCGGCCCCTCGTGGTGCCGGACACTTCGTCGGTGGAAATCGACTTCGCGCCGGCCGAAGAGCCCGTGTACCTGACGCTCGACGGCCAGATCGGAATGGAACTCGAGCCGAAAGACCGCGTGCTGATTACCAAGGCCGAAACCAAAGTGCGATTCGTGCGTCCCCTGCGAAAAACGTATTACGAAGTGCTCCGCAGCAAATTGCGCTGGGGCGAACGCTGACGGAAGTCCCAATTTTTTTGAGACAGGCGGTTATCGCCAGAGAACCACGAGCGGCTACTACGAGTCGGGAGTTTCGGCGAGCGTGGGTTTCACCTTAAGGACCACCAGGGTGCGGTCGTCGAAAGGATGGCGGCCCCCGGAAAAAGTGTCCACATCCTCAAGGATACGGTCGGCTAGGCCGTCGGCCGGCAGTTCGTGGTGATTTTGTATTAGCGTAGCCACTCGCTCATCGCCGTAGAATTCGCCGGCGGCATCCTGGGTGTCGCCAATGCCGTCCGAGTGGAAGACCACGATGTCGCCGGGATCCAGCACGAAAGATAGTTCCTCGTAACTCGCCTCTTCGAACATCCCCAGCGGAAAGCCCGGAAGCACGAGTTTCTTGCAGACGCCATCGTGAAATAGAAACGGCTCTTCCTGCCCCGCATTCGAGAAGCGCAGCTTGCGGCGGCGCATGCTCCAGGTAGCCATGCAAAGAGTCATGAAGCGGCCCTCCACTCGACGTTCGCCGAGAAAACCATTGATCATGCGGAGAAGCTCGGCGGGCGGAGGTTTCTGCGGGCCCAGACTTCGCAGCGTGCCGATCGCAACGGCTCCGTAAAGTGCGGCGGCGCTGCCCTTCCCGCTGACGTCGCCCATGGCGATGCCTAGATCGTGCGGGCCGTAGCGGAGAAAGTCGTAGATATCGCCGCTGAGTTCGCGCGAAGGAACCACGCGCGCGGCGATGTCCAGTCCGAATTCCGGTCCGGGCAGCTGAGGGAAGAGTGCGCTCTGCAGCCGGCGAGCGGCGTTGAGATCGCGCTCCATGCGCGCCTCGTCTTTGGCTACGCGTTCGAAGAGGCGAGCGTTCTCGATGGAAACCGCGAGCTGCGCGGCGAGAATGGAAAGCACCTGCACGTGATCGGGCGTGAAGTAATTGAGCTGGGGGGATTCGAGATCCATGACGCCGATGACGCGGTCCTTATAAATCATGGGAACCGCCAGCTCCGAGCGCGTTTCCGGATTTATGCGCAGATAGCGTGGGTCTTGCGTGACGTCGGGCACCACCACCGGCCGGCGCAGCGAGGCAGCAGCTCCCACGATGCCTTCGTGAGCGGGCACCGCAAATTTTTCCTGCACGCGCTGGCCGAATTTTACGGTAACGCGGTGGCGGAAGACGTGGTCGGCTTCGTCGTAAAGCAAAATGCTGAATATCTGATAGTCGATCAGGCGCTTGGTGAGCTCGGCGGCGCGCCGGAGCACCTCGGCAACTTCGAGTGTCGAGTTGGCCTCGCGCGCCACTTCATTCAGCAGCAGAAGCGTTTCGGCCTGGTTGCGCGTGCTCTCAAACAGCCGCGCGTTTTCGACGGCCGTGCCGATGCGCGAAGCCACCAGCGAGAGAACGTTTTGCTGATCGCGCGTGAAATAATCCGGCTGGCTGCTCTCGATATCCAGCACGCCAATCACGCGGCCGCGCACGATCAAGGGTACGGCCAGCTCGGAGCGGACGCCTTCCAACGCGTTTAGATAGCGGGGATCGATGCTCACATCGCCCACCCGAATGGGCTGGCCGGTGGACGCGGCCGCGCCGATGATGCCCTCGCCCATGGGCACGCGCCAGTGCTGCACCACTTCGGCGCGGTGGCCGATCGCGAAGCGAAAATAAAGCTGGTTGGTGCCTTCCTCGGGCAGCAGCACCGCGAAAATTTCATAATCAATCAGGCGCTTGATCTGCGCGGCGGCGTGACCCAGCACTTCGTCGAGATTCAACGAGGCGCTGATCTCCTGGCTGATATCCGCAAGCACGGCCAGAGTCTCGACGGGCAGATCGAGCTTCGAATTGAGTCCGGTCGAATCCATCGAAAATGCGCGTTGCGCCCGCCCCCCGGCGAGGAAAATCAACAGCAGTTTGTCAGCCGCGGGAAGAACTGCGGTCCGCGCCGGCAAAGAACAATCTCACGACATTATAACAGGTGAGGCAATGCGCCTCGGCTGGAGAATCACGGGATTTAAATCGCAGCTCGACCATCGCGGGCCACGCGGCGTGCTGGGAAGTGCGCGATGAATCGTCGCGACTTCGCGCTGAGGCTCGCGGCTAGTAATTGCCCGCGGAAGGCGCGCTGGATACGGGGGCAGCGGGTGCGGCAGCGGTCGCCGATTGCCCGCGAGCTTGCTCGAGAATTTTGACGCTGGCGCTGGCGCCGATGCGCGTAGCGCCGGCCTGAACCATCTTTTTCAGATCGTCGAGACTGCGCACGCCCCCGGCGGCTTTGACGCCGACTTCGCCGCCCACCACGGCGCGCATCAGTCGAACGTCTTCAGCCGTAGCGCCGGCCGTGCTGAATCCGGTGGACGTCTTCACAAAATCGGCGCAGGAATTCTTGGAGGCCAGCGAGCCGCGGACTTTTTCGTCGGCGGTCAGCAGCGCCGTCTCGAGAATGACTTTGCAGATCGCGCCGCCGCGGTGGCTGGCTGCGACCACGCCGCAAATATCAGCCTCCACGGCCTCGTCCAGACCGGATTTCAGCGCCCCAATGTTGATGACCATATCGATTTCCTGAGCGCCGAGCTTGATAGCTTCCTCGGTTTCAAAGACTTTCACTTGCGGAAGCGTGGCGCCCAGTGGAAAACCAACCACCGTGCAGACGCGAACTTCGCTGCCGCGAAGAATTTCGGCGGCCTGCGCGACGTTCCAGGGATTGATGCAAACCGAAGCAAATCCAAATTTGAGCGCCTCCTCGCACAATTTTTGAATTTCGGCGCGAGTGGCGTCCGGCTTGAGTAGCGTGTGGTCGATCAAGCGTGCGATGTCGGCTTCGATGGGCCCCACCGCGGCGCCGGCGGAAATGCGATCGGCGCCCGCTTCGACGACCTTTCGCGTCTTGCGCGCGCAGCGCTCGGCACAGCGCTGATCGCAACCGGGGCAGACCAGATCGTCAATGTCGAGGCCGCATAGACTGGCGCGAACGTCCGGGCGCAGCTCGGTGCCGGGCGCGGCGCCAAGATACTGAAGAATTTCTTCGGTCACGGCTTGCGTGATTTGTTCGAGCTGACGCTGATCCAAGCGAAGCGCTCCCCAGAAGGCGATTCCCTGCCCTGCACGATCCATTTTAGCGGAACGCATGCGTCCGCGGTGAATTTCGTGTCAGGCTTTGCTGTGGCGACCCTCGATGGCGCGAATTTTGTCTACGCGCTTTTCGTGGCGGCCTCCGGCGAAAGGAGTTTCCAGCCAGACAGCGAGAATTTCGCGCGCCGTTTCGGCCGGGATCAGGCGCGCTCCCAGCGATAGCAGGTTCGCGTCGTTGTGTTCACGGCTGTTGCGGGCCGTGGCCCGATCGTAGCATAGCGCCGCGCGCGCTCCGGGCACCTTGTTGGCGGCAATGGACGAGCCGATGCCCGCGGAATCGATCACCACGCCGCGCCACGCGTCGCCGCGAACCACGGCGTTGGCAACAGCTTCCGCAAAATCGGGATAATCCACCGCGTCGCGCGTGAAGGTCCCCAGGTCGAGCGGCGTGTAGCCCCACTCTTGCAAGTGTGACCTGAGCTGTTCCTTGAGGTCGAAGCCACCGTGATCGGAGCCCACGGCGACGACGCGAGATGGCGCGACCGAGGCCATGCGCGGCTGCGCGGGATCGGCCACGCCCGTCTCTTCCATGCGAATAGTTATGCCGCGGCGCGCAGCTTCTTCAGCCGCCAGCATGGTAATGATCGAGCCACGCGGAACCACGAGCGATCCGCCCTCGGCGGCAGATTCCAGATCGCGAACGGTGATGACGGTGCGCGGCACAATCACTCCGGAGGGAGGCTCAGAACGCAAACATCCTTAAGATTGCGGTAACGCTCAGCGTAGTCGAGACCATACCCGACCACGAACTCGTTTGGAATGGTGAAGCCGATATAGTCGCCTTTCACTTCATTAAGGCGGCGCGAAGGCTTATCGAGCAGCGCGGCGATGCGCAGCGATCTGGGCTTGCGCTGCTGCAAGACGCGGAGGAGATAGGCCAGCGTGAGGCCCGTGTCGAGAATATCCTCGACCACCACTACGTTGAGTCCTTCGATGCTGCTGTCGAGGTCCTTGAGCACGCGCACTTGGCCCGAGGAATCCTTGCCCTTGCCGTAGCTCGAGACGGCGATGAAATCGATCGAACATTCCAAATTGATTTCGCGAATCAGGTCGGAGAGAAAAATACACGCGCCCTTCAGTACGCCGATCAGGTGGACGCGCTGGCCCCGATTGTCCTTGGTGATTTGGGCGGCGACCTCGCGGACGCGCTTCTGAATGGCCGCGCGGCGAATCAAGACTTTCAGCTTTTCCTGTCCGTGTGAATCCATGCGCGCCCGTCCCTCCGCGAGAGAAGGCGGTAACTGTATCCCACGAAAAACCAGATGACAAGGAGAGCGCGGCCGCTCCGTCAGCCCAAAAAACGAAATGCCCGGAACGAGCCTGTGCAAAGCGGCGTTTACCTCCCTCGATCCGCGCAGGCCCCCGGCGATTTAGAAACTGAGCTTAAGACCAAACTCGATCGTGCGCGGAGCGCCGAGCGAGAAAACCCCGGTGCCCACGCCGACGCGCACCGCATCTCCCGTTGCGTAGGTGGTGCCGTTGACGGTTCCCGGGCTACCGCCCAGGATTCCGCTCAGCACGTTGCCGGGAATATTGAAGTTGGCGAAGTTGAACAAGTTGTAGAAGCTGACGCTGGGCTCGATGGATAGCGACCGCTCCGCGACATGCACCGTGCCCACCCACGTGAGGCTCATGTCGAACGTCTCGAGCCAGGTGAGGCCCACTTCCCCGGTGGGAGGCACCGGGACTAGCGGCGCAACGGCGCAGGCCGAGCTCGTACCGACGCTATTGGGGTTGTTCACGCAGAGAGCATTGCCCGCGCCAAGCTGCGCGGTAGTGAAGAGTCCCTGCGAAACGAGGAGCTGGCCCGCCGGGGTGAGTTCATCGGCGGTCGTGTTGTTGTAGTTGTTGATGAGATTCGTCAGACCGCTCGGCGAGACGCCGCGCATGAACGATCCCTGCTTGGTGCCGGGCAGCGGATCGCCCACCGTGCCATCGCCGGTGAAATCGGTGCGGAAGATTTCGCCGGGGCCGATGCCGGTAGGCGGAACGGCCAGAGCGCTGGCAAGGGGGCTATCGAAATGGAAGATGGTGCCCAGCCGGAAATGGCCCGGCAGGTCCGCGTAACCTCCGAACGAAATCTGGTGCGTGCGATCGAGGGCTGAAGGGCCGCTGAAGCCGCAGGGCTTGTCATTGTCGACGGTCGGATTGACGAAATCCTGATCTGCGGCAGCGGGCGAAGTGCCCGCCGATGTCGTGAGCGCCGCTCCGCAATTGGTGAATCGCGAAAGCGCGTAAGCCGCCTGGAAATTCAGGTAGCGAACACCGCGGAAGGGGCTCTTGACGTTGTCCACGAGCTTTACATCCATGGCGTTGTAAACCGAACGCCCGATCGGGTAGAGGAATTGCGCCTCTCCGAGTCCCGCCGTTACCCCCTGAAACGCGCACGAGTAGCCGAGGGCAATCGAGCAACTTCCGACGCCCAGGTCGGTCGCCGAGTCCAAGCCATTGGCAGCGTAACTAGCAATCGAGGCGCCCGGAAGTTGCGTGTATTGGTCCACGACCGAAGAATTGAGCGCACAGTTGATGGCCGCGGCGCTATAGGATTGGGGGCAATTGAACTGGGAGTTCGTGAGGGCAATCGCTTGCTGAGCGGCGCCAAGGTTGAAATACTTGGGATTCACGTCGCCGCTGTGGTTGGCGTCAACCGCGATCAGGTAGTGCAGGTTGACGTTGCGCACGTAGTCCACGCTTAGAACCATCCCCGACCGCAATTCGTGCTGAATGCCAGCGTTGATCTGGATTGAATACGGCGTGCGATAGTTTGGCGCCAGCGGACCGAGCAGAATCGGAGAACCACTGGAGATGAGACTCGGAATGTAGCTCGGGTTGGGCGCGCTGGAGCCGACCGATTTGGCGTCGGCCTGGTAGGCGGTCTGGAAGTTGGCGACGCACACGGCGGCCGTCAAGCCGTCGCAACTGTCGCCGGGATTTGCCGTGTCGTTAATCGTGGCGCCGATCAGCGATTGACAGATCACAGTGGCCGCCCCTGGACTGCCTCCCAGAAAGACGCCGCCAGTCGAAAACGGAACGGCTGAGCCTACGCTGTTGAAACAAGGCGTCGGATTCGCCAGGAAAGCGCCCTGCGCGAGGCGCACGGGGCGGTCAAATTCGGCGTTGTTCCAAATGGAATTTTCGTAAAACACTCCGCTGCCGGCACGGATCACCGTCTTGCCGTTCGAGTGAGGGTCCCAGGCAATCCCAAGTTGAGGACCGAAATTCTTGTTGGGCTGGTGGACGGGGTTGCCGAGGCCCGGAATGAGCGCATTCAGCTCCGGGATTGCGGGCAAATCGCTATCGGCGCGGCCGGTATCGCGTGAATATCGAACGCCGTATGTAAGCATGATGTTCGGCTTCACTTTCCAGCTGTCACCGATGTAAAGCCCCAGGCGATTGTCGGGAGGGGCGCCGCTGCACGGAGCGCCGAATGCGGGAATCTCCGTATCGCACCCTTCACCGTTGCCGAGCGTCACGTTGTCGAGGGGATAATTGAGCGCGCACGAGCCGCCGGTGATTCCACCCGGGCAAGTAAACAGGTTGTTCCCGCCGCATCCGGGCGGAGGATTGGATGGGGAGCACGGGCTGGCCGCGGCGATCTCGGCGGCACTGCCGTCGGGACTGACGTTGGGTGTGATGGCGCTGAACGAGAAGAGGCCGCCGCCGCGCAGACGGTTGTACGACGCTCCATATCGCAGCACATGCGAACCAAGAAGTTTGCTGCCGTCGTATTTGATCTGCCGGTCGGTCTGATAGGTTTGCTGGGGAGCGAGAAAGTTGGGACCGGTGAAAAAGCCGACCGATCCGATATTGATGCTGACCGGATAGTTGGCCAAAGGCAGGTCCGATCCCTGCACGACGTCCCGAAGGTTGTTGATAAATTTCAAGTACTCGAAGCGAATGCTATGTGTAAATCCTCCGGAGGTGAAATCGGCGCCGGCCACGTGGGTCCTCGTGTAGTTCTTGTCCTCGTAAGGCTGAAAGCCAACCGCTCCGCCAGCCGAGACGGCACGGCTATCGAAATAACTGAAGCGATAGAACAGCCGCAGTCCGCTCTTGGTTTGCCAGTCGAGCCGCGCCACGTAATCGGTCTCGCGAAACGGCGCGCTGCTGTTGCCGGAATACACGTCGAACGGAGCCGAGGGTATTACGGGAGCGGCGAGATTTTGATTGGTATGCTCGGCGTCGACAAAGAAGAACAACGTATCCTTCTTGAGGGCGCCGCCGAAATTGCCGCCGTCTTGATTGCGCTGGTAGGGCGAAGGCGGGCCGGGCAGTGCGGCGGAGAAATCGCTGTCGCGGAAGAGCGCAAAGCCCTCCCCGTGGTAGGAATTGGTGCCGGAGCGGGTGACGACATTCACGGCGCCCGAAGACGTCAGCTCGTTCGAAAGATCGAGCGTGGACTGGCTGATATTGAATTCTTCAATCGCGCTGGCCGGAATGTTTTCCGTGGTGGTGCCGACGGTCTCATCGCTGACATCCACGCCGTCCACTTCGATGCGCGCCGTGCGGCCAAAACGGCCGCCGAACGAGATCGAGGAAAAACCGACCTTGGTGGGATCGAAGTCCGCGCCGTCCTGAATTTGGACGCCCGGTTCGAGCTGCGCGAGATCCAGGAAATTGCGGCCGTTCACGGGCAGATTTTCAATCTGATCCTTGGTGAGAACGCCCTGAACGCTGGCCTGCTCGGTGTTGACGTGGACCGATTCGCCGGTGACTTGCACAACCGTGGAGGCCGAACCGATTTCGAGGGTGACGTTGACTCCCGAGGTGACGCCTACCTGCACGATCGTCGTCGTCTCGACGGTCTTGAATCCCTTGGCTTCGGCGCGGATGGAATAATTG
>JBAVQT010000299.1:0-2306 GCA_049694295.1 Candidatus Acidiferrales bacterium | reverse complement strand
AGGTTGTGATGCGGAACGCGCTCGGGCCGGAGCCAACGCGGGGCGTGGCGAGCGACGAAGCCGGCGGTGTCAATCGCGAGGAAGACCTCAGCGAGGAGAGCTTCGACGCGAGGCTTGCCGGATTCCCGGGAGACGGCGGAGGCAATTTCATCGCGGCGGGAAAAGATGACGTCGCGCAATCGGCGCAAACATGCGGCGCGCTCGCGGAGAGGGCGCGTGGCCCAGTCGCGCTGGGCGCGGCGAGCGCGTTCAAAAATGGCGGGCAGCGCGGAGGGCGGAGTGGCTGGGAACTGCGCGAGCGTTTCGCCGGTGGCGGGATCGATAGAGACGACCACCTCGGAGGCGGGCGCGTTCGGCACAGCGAAAGATTGGGGACGGACGGCCATCGGCGCGAGTTTACCTGATTTCGGCGGCGAAGGTCAGGCGCGGCGAAGTGATGCGGTGCGACGCGAGGTAGAAGCCAGCGAATCGGTGGGGTCGGGATACTCGATGGCGACCAGGTAGAGGCCCTGGGGTGCAACGGTGGGGCCGGAGCGCGAGCGGTCACGGGCTTCGAAGAGGGCCGGGATGTCGGCAGGGGCAAGCCTTCCCTTCCCTACATCCAGCAGCGTGCCGACGATTTTGCGGACCATATAACGCAGAAAGGACCGGCCGCGGACGACATAGACGATTTCCTCGCGCGCCGCATCGCGGAGAATCTCGGAAGAAAAAATCAGGCGGCGCATGTCGCGCTCGCGATCGTCGTCTTCGGATCCGGTGGAGGCGGCGAAGGAAGTGAAATCGTGTTCGCCCTCGAAGAGGCGCGCGGCCACGGACATGGCGTCTTCATCGAGCGGCCACGGGTAGTGCAGGACGCGGCCGAATTCGAACGGCGAAACCACGCGGCCGCGAAAAATGCGGTAGCGATAGGTCTTGGCCTGCGAAAGCCAGCGAGAATGAAAATCGGGGCCGAGTTCCTCGGCGGCGACGACGCGAATCGTGGGCGGGATCAGCGCGTTGAGGGCGCGTTGAAATTCGAGGGCCGAGAGCGCGGAGCCGGTCTTGAAATGGGCGACCTGGCCGAAGGCGTGAACGCCGGCGTCGGTGCGGCTGGCGCCGTGAATGACGATATTTTCCTGCGTGATTTTGCGGGCGGCATCGCCGAGCGCGCCCTGAATGGTGGGAAATCCGGGCTGGAACTGCCAGCCATGAAACGCGGAGC
The DNA here is from genome assembly GCA_049694295.1 of Candidatus Acidiferrales bacterium. Classification (GTDB taxonomy): domain Bacteria; phylum Acidobacteriota; class Terriglobia; order Acidiferrales; family UBA7541; genus Palsa-295. The sequence goes on along the minus strand of JBAVQT010000299.1, from coordinate 1,105 downwards.
CATCGTAGGCGATGGTGAGCTTGATATTGCGCATCGGACTGCGCCGATTATCGCATGAAATGAAATCGCGGCGCGGAGGGCGCGCCAGCTTCAGCCGTCCAGCGTGCGGGCGGTGCGGCCGCGAGCGAGAAGTTCAAGTGCGTATCCGAGAAGAAAACCGACCATGCCGTAAATGACGGCGTTGAGAGCGATGGAAAGCGAGTTCCAGAGGATGGCGGTGCGCGCGCTGGGGTCGGGCAACAGCACCAGCGATGCGGGCCAAAGGATTTGCAAAGTGCGAATGGCCAGCCATTTTACGTGATGCTCGTAATAGGCGAGCGCCACGGGCATCACGGCGCCGACAAAAGCGAAAATAATGGCGAGACTTGGGGCGAGCCTGGACGGCGCGAGATGAGCCGGAGTCGGCGAAGCTGGTGCGTCGGCGACGGAGAGGGGTTTTGTGTGGTCGGCCATGATTTTCACGGGCGCGGAGAGGCGCTGTGCTAGGGCGCCGTCCGGGAAAAGCGCGAACCGGGCCGCATGGGTTCGCCGCCGGCGCGGCAAAGCGGGCAATCGTCGGGCTCGTAGCTCGAGACTTCCATTTCGAGCAGGGCGCGCGCCGGAACGTTGAGTTCGACCCGTCCGCCACTGCGGTCAATGAGCGCGCCCGTGGCGATGGCGAGGCCGCCGGACTGCTCGACGACGCCGATGGTCTCGCGCGTCGAGCCGCCGGTGGTCCAGACGTCCTCGATCACCAGCACGCGCTCGCCGGGCTTCAGCTCGAAGCCGCGGCGCAGGGCCATCTGGCCGGAGCGATCGCGCTCCACAAAGAGCGAACGTACGCCGAGAGCGCGGGCGACCTCGTAGCCGATAATTACGCCGCCCAGAGCGGGCGACACCACGCAGGAAACCGAGTGGTCACGGAAAAGGTCGGCAAGTGCGCGGCCGAGCTGCTCAGCATGCTTCGGATGTTCGAGGACCAACGCACATTGAATGTAGGTGGCGCTATGGCGGCCGCTGGAAAGCTCGAAGTGCCCGGTGCGAATGGCGCCGACCTGTTCGAACAGCTTGAGAAGCTCTTCGCGTTTCATGTTCGTGCCCCGTGGGGTAGCGTAAAGGCGGAGTG
>JBAVQT010000298.1:0-18986 GCA_049694295.1 Candidatus Acidiferrales bacterium | reverse complement strand
GCTGTTGCTGCATCTCCTGTCGCGTGGCCTCGAGTTCCTTCGACTGCGCAATCAGAAGATCGCGGAGCTGCTGAAGCTCGCTCTCCATATTGGAAGCGGCCGCCGGCGCCGCTGTTTCTGCCTTGGGAGCATTCGTGGCCGCGGATTTGTCCGGCGACTTATCGGTCGTCGTGCCATCTTTGCTGGCGGTGGTCGTCGTACCCGCCGCGTTGTTGGTGCCGTCCCCTGCCGCCGCTCGAGCCATCGCCGGTGTTGCGGCGAGACAAAGAGCGAGAATGGAAGCTGCGAATCCTTGCATCCCTTCCTCCTTGAATTGATCTGCTGTCCCCGCTGAAATAATCCTGCCTGAAAACTAGACTATCCACAAAATTTGATGCGGCACCCTGTTCCGCTTTCCCTCGAATTCTCCGGGGACTTGAGGAATTCCTGCCGCCCTCTATTTCGACCCGCTGCAAATGATAGAGACAAGACGTCCGGGAAAGGGCCGCCTAACAATGCCAGACGTCGCGATTGTGAAACGGTTGCGCACTACGATCTTTGCGATCCCCTCATCCCGGCAGAAGATCAACGCCCGGTTGGTGCGCGTTCTCCGGCGCCAAGACGTTACGTTTCGCCCTTGAATGGCCCATGACGGAATTATGAATTATCCGTTACCTGCGGCAAAGACTAGGGTTGGCGAACGACTCGGAGCGCGCAACGCGGAAATCTGGCTCTCGCGGCGGGAATACGGTCAGACGCTTGGGGCACTTCGCGAAGGCGTCGCGTACGCCATGGAAGGAAGAATGCGTCGGAATCGCCGCACGCTGAAGAAGCGCTCGCGGCACGGATCGCAGCGATAGGCCGGGAATCGGGCAACTCGCTTCAACGCCACCAGTGTGCCCTCATCCACGCGATCGCGCGAAATATGGTCCAAATCGAAATTTCCGCACCGCGGGCAGTGCACGTACCTGAAAAACGGAATCGCCACCCGCCAGGCGTAGAAACGCCGATCGCAAGTATGGCAGCGCCAGGGACGCAGTGCGGCCACGCTCAAAACGAAGTCGGAGACGCCCTCGCGGTGGGATCGAAAACAGTCTGTGCTTCGGCACTGGGGACAGATCATCCTGGGTCAGCCCCCTTTCCGTGGCAGAGAATAGCTAAAAAGCAACCTCCCGGCAAGGTGCGCGTAACGCCAGAATGCTTGGTGGGGCTTCACAGCTATGGCAACACGGCGCAGGCAGGGGATAGACTTCCCCTTGCGCCTCAGCCATAATCTGCGCCTTGACAGCGAGGCCGACGCCCGCTGAAGGAGGATTGATGAGCTCGATCTCGAACTTGCCCGCGGATAATGGAGCGCCCGAGATCGCTTCGACTCCGCGCTGGGTCGTCCTGCTGTTTGCGGTTGCCTTTGTCCTGGTGGCGTATTTGCTGTACGCGGGATATTCCGAGCACCAGGCGCTGCAGAAAAGCGCCGCCGACGCCGACAAGAAAACGCAGGCGCTGGCCGCGGAGCTCGACAAGACCAACGCGCGCATCGCCGACCTCAAAGGCCAGCTCGACGTGACATCGCAGAAACTCGGCCTGACGCAGGACGAACTGGCGCGGGCGCGCAGCCTGGCGCAGACCATTCGCAAGGATCAGCAACAGAGCGATTCGCAGCTTCGCCAGCAGATTGGCGAAGTCCAGACCGATACCACCCAAAAATTCGGCCAAATGGCCACCGATCTAAGCGGCACGAAAAATGATGTGGCCAGCACCAAGGCCGATCTGGAAGCCACCAAAAACAAATTGCAATCCACTGTCGGCGATCTGGGCGTGCAGAGCGGGCTAATCGCCCGCAATCACGATGAAGTCGAGGAACTCAAGCGCCTCGGCGAACGCGACATCTTCGAATTTACGCTCAGCAAATCAAAGACCGCGTCGCACGTCGGCCCCATCCAGCTCGAGCTCCGCAAAGTTGACGCGAAACATTATCGCTTCACGCTCAACGTCATCGCCGACGACAAGAACATCGAGAAAAAAGATAAGACCGCCGGTGAGCCCGTCCAATTCTACGTTCACGGGGCGCGCGCGCCGTATGAAATTGTGGTCTTCGACGTCTCTAAAGATCAGGTGAAGGGTTATCTGAGCACTCCGAAGAGCGCAGGTGCGCCGGCTCCTGCTGCCGCCCCCGCCGCGGCACCAGCCGCATCTCCGGCCAATCCACCGTCGAGCAATTAGGTACGAAGGCAGGGCGCGCTTGATGGCGCGCCCTGGCCACTGCCGGCCCGCTCGCAAATCTCGGTTCGAGGTGCATCTGGTGATTAAGAAGCTATTCAATTGTCTGGTCGCTCCGTTTCTGGTGCTGGCCGCAATGCTGGCGCTTCCGTTGGCGCCACCGGCGTCGGCGCAATCGTCGTCCGTGGTCGAGCGCCTGTCGCCCGATACGGTCCTCTATATGCGCTGGAGCGGACTCTCGTCGCTGACCGCGGCGCAAAAAACCAATCACCTGCTCCAGCTCTATATCGATCCCGATTTCGCGCCGGTCCGCGAAGCCCTGGCGAAGAGCCTCCAGAGTGGCATGCGGAAAAAAGATGCCAGGGGACCGGCCATCGAAAGCGCCGACCTAATCTCGTTTCTCGACAATTCCGCGGTCGTTGGAATTCTCGCCCGGCCGCCTGCAGACAAGGAAGGCCAGCCGCCCGATCTCCAAAAACTCTTCAGCTTCTTTATCGTCTACGACACGGCCGGCAAGGAAACCCTGCTGAAAAAGGTACACGAGGCCATGGCGGCAAATGCCGCGCCAGGGTCCACGCTATCAACCTATTCATTTTCCGGAACCGCGATCGAGGTCCGCACCAGCGGAAAAGACGTTTCCTACAGCGCCCAGATTCCCGGTCGTTACGTGATGGCGAGCCAGAAAGAAACCGTGGAGGATCTGATCACGCGGCTCACCGCTCCCGGCTTGCCGGCGTCCGCGCTGACCTCGACAGCCGAATACAAGGCCGCCCGACCCTACATCGCCGCGGATGATGCCTTTGAACTTTTCGGGCGCGTGCCCAATTACGAGCAATGGGCGCCCGCCGCGCAGCGCAACAATCCCGCCGCGCATTTTTTCCACGATCTGCATCCCGAAAAGATCCACGTCCTGGCCTTCGGCGCGAACTTTTCCGGTGATACCACTCGGGTGCGCGCCGCCGTGCTGGGCGATACTTCGGCCGGCACGCTTTTCGACATTGCCGGGGCCAGCGCCGCCACTTTTAAGACTTTGCCGGCCGTGGACGCGGGACCGAGCTTCAGCATTTCGCGCATCGAGTATGGCGCCGCTTACAAACTGGTGCGCGCCGCGATCGACGACTCGCTCACGCCCCAGCAGCAGCAGGCGGTAACGATGTACGAGACCATGGCTCGCAGTTTTCTGGGCATGCCGGTGGAGGATGCGGTGGCGCTTTTCAACGGCGAGACTGCCTCACGCTCCACCGTTGCCGATGATGGCGCCATCCAACAGACCTACGTGATCACCATCCACCAGCAAGCCGATATACTCCGCGTGCTGCGCGCGGCCGCCGGCTCTAAGATCGTCGCCGAGGACTCCAGCGGCACCACTTCATATCTCGATCTCGCCTTTCCCTACAAAGACCCGGTCAGCGGAACCCAGCGTCGCAAGTTTTATTATCTCGCCGTCACGCCCGAACTTTTGGTCGCCGCTCCGCGCAAGGCCATCGCTCGCGAAGCAATCGCCAGTTTTAACGCCGCTCCGGGCGCCGCGCCCAAAGGCGTGTCCGAAAATCCGGAATGGGTGAAACTTCGTGCCCGCCTGCCGGAAAAGCTATCGGGCATCTCCGGCAGCGACCTCATCGCCATTCCCTGGGACAAGGTCATCGCCAACTACATCCAACAACTGAACGCCGGATTGCAATCGGCCGGCCAACCACCCGCTGCCGCGCCCGCTTGGCTGCTATCGTTCAAGCCGGAGACGGTGACGCGGCATATCCACGTTTCCGCAAGCGGCTGGTGGAAGGATTCAAACGGCGCCTATCTTGATTCGTACATTCAGTAGGGTAGAGACGCTCGGGTCATTTCTTCTGTCGGCCTTCCTTTATTGCTTCATCTTTGCGGTCGCGCTTCCCGGCATATGCCGCGCTCAGGATGCCAGCGCGCCCGCTACTGCGCAGCAGCCTATCCGCGCCGAAGCCGCTCTGGTAAAAATTGACGCCGCAGTGCTCGGCCGCGAATCCGTTCTAGTAGGCGGTCTCGGACGACAGCAGTTTCGCGTTCTATCCGACTCGACGGCGCAGCCCATCGTTTATTTCAGTCCGGTCGACGCACCCGCGCAGGTGCTCGTTCTGGTGGAAACCAGCCCGGCCGTATATCTCATTCACAACGAACATTTGCTCGCGGCCTATGCGCTCCTCGACGGTCTGGGACCCGGCGACCAGACCGCGCTCGCCGCTTACGACAGCGCGGCGCACTTGATCCTCGGCTTTACCGCGGATAAATCCGCCCTCGCCGGAGCGATCGCGGGAATTCAATACACGCTCGGGTCCGGCGGACTTAATTTTTATGACTCGCTCGACGCGATTGTGGCATCACTCGCGCGCATGCCTGGCAAGACCGCGATCGTGGTGCTCACCACCGGCCTTGATTCGTCGCCGCCCGCCCACTGGGATGCGCTGGTGCACACCCTTCGTGCCAGCGACGTAGTAATATTTCCCGTCGCGCTCGGCGGCTCGCTTCGGCATTTCGAAGGCCAGAAGAAAGCCGGGAAAAAATCCAAGAAGGACTCCACGCCGGCCGAATCGGACACGGAAGAAAATCCGCTCAGCTTCGCTCGCGCGGACGCGGCTCTGCAGTCTATCGCTGCGCTCACCGGCGGGCGCGCCTATTTTCCCCAGTCCGCCGATCAGTTTGTTCCCGCGTATCGCGAGATCGCGGCAACGCTTCGCCACCAGTATGTTCTCGGCATCGCGCCGCAATACGATGGCCGGTTCCATGCTCTGACCGTCGAGGTGGTGGACGCCGCCGGCCAACCTCTCTCAGCCGGCGCTAAACCTCAATATAGGGTGCTGGCCCGGCAGGGATATCTGGCGCCGCAACCCTGATCGCGCTCCCGCGCATCACAGGCGATTCCGGCTGGCCTGCCATTCCTGCCGTTGCGCGGCGGCGATTGCTCCGTATAATCATCGGCGTGCCTGCGTGACACACTTCGCGGCGCGCGGGGGACTCATGAACGATTCGTTTCGACGCGCATACTGGCTTGCCGGAACTTGCCTTTTCATTTTGGCGCTATCTCTTCCGGCGCGCCCGCTCCAGCAACAGCAGGCGCCTGCACAGACACAGGCGCCCGCGCCCGGCCAATCGCCCTCGCAGCCAGCGGCGCCGCCATCCGCGGGAGCGAGTGCGCCGCCCGCTTCTCCGCTGCCCCCAAGCCCGTTCGGCCCGCCCATTCGCTTCGCCTACGGAAGCAACGCCGCCGAGATTCCCGCGAAATTCGTCGCCAATCTCGTATTTCTCCCCGTTCGCGTCAACGTCGGCCAGCCTTCGCTTTTCATATTGGACACCGACGCTCCGACTTCTTCGATCGATCCCGCGCGCGCTGCGGAATTGGGTCTCCCGGTGGATTCCTCGGTCTCGCCCGCGCTGCACAACGCCGTCCTGAATTTTCCCGGCCTCGATGTCCCGCTATTCTCGCTCCCCACCACGGCCAATCCTGATTTTGCTTCAAATGTGGGACGGCCGTATCAGGGAGCGCTGGGCAACGATTTGTTGAGCCGCGCGGTGGTCGAGGTGGACTACTCGCGCAAGACCGTCCGAATCTACGATCCCGCCACCTTCACCTATTCCTCTAAGCATGGCGTCGCGTTTCCGATCAAATTTTCCGGATCGCTGCCTCTGCTGCGCGCCAAGTTCCAGGTTCCAGGCCACAAGAAACTCGAAGCCGCATTCAATATAGACACGGCGCTGGATGCCAGCATCGTTTTCTCGAATCGCTACGCGGCTCCGCACAAAATTTTTAGTTCCCATTTCAAGACCATTCCTGCACCGGCTTACGACACCTATCCCGGCGAAGCCGCCGTTCTCGGCCGGGCCACCAGCTTCGCGGTCGGTAAAATCGAACGCGGCGATTTGGTCGTATCCTTTTCGCAGGGCAACGCTGGCGCGGCTGCCGACCCTGCCGTTGCCGGGTCGATCGGCGGAGGCTACTTGCGCCGCTTCGTGGTCACCTTTGATTTTCCGCACAAGCAGATTTTTCTCGCGCCGACGATTAATTTCAACGATGTTGACGATACGGATATGAGCGGACTCTCTCTGGTGGCGCGCGGCGGAAACCTCAAGACTTTTGTGGTCACCGACATCGTGCCGCATTCACCCGCCGCCGAAGCAGGCGTGCAAAAAGGCGACGTAGTGGCCGGCGTTGACGACGAACCCGCCGCCGACATGTCGCTCCAGGACCTTCGCAATGTCTTCCGCGAAGTCGGACGCAAATGCAAACTCCTGCTCGACCGCAAAGGCAAAGAATTGACCGTAACGCTCACGCTTCGGCGATTGATCTGATTTTTTTCGGGGAATTGCTCTCAGGGATATTCGTCTTGCGGGAGTTCAGTCGAATTTCTTCATGACCGTTGCCATTTTGGCCAGCCGGGCGTCCACTCGCTCAAAAACGCTTCCGGCTTCGAACTTTCCCGCGACGTCTTTCTTCCCGGCAGGCGTGTCGGTCAAAATCTCGATTCCCTGCTCGATCGTGGCGATGGGGTAGATGTGGAAGCGTCCTGCGCGCACTGCCTCAATCACTTCCTCGCGGAGCATCAGATCGTCCACGTTTTCCTTGGGAATCAGCACGCCCTGCTTGCCCGTCAATCCCTTGATCTTGCAGACGTCGTAGAACCCCTCAATCTTCTGGTTTACTCCGCCAATCGGCTGCACGTCGCCGCGCTGATTCACCGAACCGGTCACCGCCAGGTCTTGCCGGATCGGCACTTCCGACAGCGACGAGAGTAGCGCGTATATCTCCGTCGAGCTGGCGCTATCGCCATCCACTCCCGAATAGGACTGCTCGAAGCACACGCTGGCCGAAAGCGCCATCGGCTTGTCTTGCGCAAACGTCTGCCGCAGGTAGCCGCTGATGATCTGCACGCCTTTGTCGTGAAATCGTCCACTGAGATTTGCTTCGCGCTCAATGTTAATGATTCCGGTCTTGCCCAACGCCGTGGAAGCCGTGATGCGCACCGGCTTGCCGAAGGCGTAGCCGCCGATTTCGAGCACGCTTAGTCCGTTTACCTGCCCGACGCGCCCGCCCGTCGTGTCAATGAACACAAGATTTTGTTCCACCATCTCGCGGATCTTCGTTTCCGTCAGATTATGCCGGTCAATTTTCGCGTCGAGCGCCTTCCGCACGTGTTCGGCGGTGATCACCGCGGCGTGCTCCTGCTTGGCGACGTAAGACGCTTCGCGTCCCAGATCGGCCAGATCGAAGAATCGCGTGGTGATCTTCCCGCGCCGCCCGGCATCGCGAACGCCCTGCTCGAGAATCAATGCCACCGCGGTGCGATCGAACGGCAGCAATTTCTCATCGTCCGAGAGCTTCCGCAGCCGGCCTGCATATTGCCGCGACACGGCATCGCTCCAGACCATTTCTTCGTCGAATTCCACGCGCACCTTGAAAATCTTGCGGAAGTCGTCTTCGTAATCGTGCAGCAGCTCGTACATCTCGCGATCGCCGATCAGAATAATCTTCACGTGGACGTCGATCGGCTCCGGCTTCATGGTCGCGGAGCTGAAGGGAAAAAACACGTCCACCGGCTGAATTTCGAGTTTTCCGTGGTTCAGCGTGCGCTTCAGGGTGCGCCACACTCCGGTCTCCGTCAGCGCATCGAGCGAATACATCACCAGGTAACCGCCATCGGCGCGCAGCAGCGAGCCGCCGCGCAGGTCCATGAAATCGGAATTCCAGCCGCCCCCGCGCGTGTCGTAACTGCGGTGTATCGTCCCAAAAAGATTTGCGTAGGTGGGAATCGTCTCGAAAACCACCGGTACTTTTTCCTGCTCGCCGTGCGCCAGAATCACGTTGACGCCATACACGCGGAAAGGATCGCGCTCCGGGCGTTCCTGGCGCGTCCCGCCGCCGCCCTCCGAGGGAGGCCCTTGCTCGTCTTCTCCTTCGCGCTCCTTGAAAGGCTCCAGGTTATCGAGAATGTGATGGCGCACTTCTTCGAGATACTCGGCGATCTGCGGCTTCGGATATTTTTCCTTTAGTTCCTCGATCACCCCGTCCACCAGCACCGACGCCGCTTCCTGCTCGAGATAGCTCATTTCGCTCGAGAGCTCGCGGGAAAGCGAGAGCGTCTTGCGATAGACCACCGTGAATTCCTGGCGAAATTGATCGTACTTCCGCTCCAGCTCTTCCGCCGCCGTGCCCTCGAGTTTCCCTTCCTGCACCATCTTCGGAATTTCCTCGATCGGGACCATCTGGCCGTCGAGTACCGGAAAAATTTCAGGCAGAGCTACCGCGCCCACCTGCATGCGGCCCAGCGCAAACTGTTCGCGCGCGATGCGCCGCGTGAAATCATCCATCAACTCTTTCTCGCGCACCGTGAACCGCTCGACAATGCGAGTTTTCTGCCGCTGAAATGGCTCGCCCTCGAACACTTGCGGAATCCGCCGCCGCAGGAAATCAATCCCTGATTCCACTTCCTTCTTGAACGCGTTGGCTTGCCCGCGCGGCAGCGTCAGCAGCCGCGGGCGGTCCGCGTTCTTGAAATTGTTGACGTAGCAGCGATCCGGCGCCAGCTCGGTCTCGAGCATCATGCTCTCGATCATCCGCACGATCATCCCGCCACGGCTGGTGCCCGAAAGCCCGCAAACGAAAAGGTTGTAGCCCGGCGCCGCCATCTCGACGCCCATACGCAGAGCGCGCAGAGCACGCTCTTGCCCCAGATCGCCCGTCACTGGATCCAGCTCTGCCGTGGTCTCAAAAGGCAAAGAGGCCGGATCGCAGCGCCAGCGAAGCTGCTCGGGCGCCAGGCTAGGATGTTTAGGTATGGAATTCTTGGGCATATCCTTTATCCGCTTTTCGGTCCGGCTTCCTGGGACGGTGACGCACCACATCGCCGAAGCGCGTTACTTTAGCACGCCGGGCTTCTGGCCCCGCATTTCCTCATCCGGTAGAGTGCGAAGGCCGTACTGTCGGCGCGTACAGTTCCAGCAGGCTCGCAGCCGTGGCCACCACGATCGGTCCCAGCACTACGCCGAGCATCCCAAAAACTGCGATTCCTCCGAGCACGCTGATGAACACCACCAATCCGCCCATTTCCGCGTGGCCGCTGATCAGCCACGGCCGAATAATGTTGTCCACCAGCCCCACAATTACGCCGCAGATTATAGCCAGCAGAATTCCCTTCCCCACGTGCCCTTCGGCCATCAGGCTGATTGACGCCGGTATCCAGATCAGCGCCGACCCCACCAGCGGCACGAATGAGAAGAAGCCCATCATCACGCCCCAGAAGACGGGCGCTGTAATGCCGGTCGATGCAAATGCCAGGCCGCCCAGAATTCCGTGCATCACCGCAGCCGCCAGGCTCGAGGTCACGCTCGCGTAGATCAACGCGCGCGCTTCATGGATCATCCGCTCGCGGTGCACCGGGTCAAACGGCAGCACCTCCCGCAGCCGCTTGACCACCTCGTCCCCGTCGCGAAACAGGTAGAACATGGCCAGAATCGTCACGCTCAAATGAAACAAAAATACCGCCATGTTCCGCAGGATCGTTCCGATCTGCCGCGCCAAATATTGCGCCAGCGAGTCGGCGTATTTATGCAACAAGTCGGGAAGATCGCTGGGCGCGGCGTCGGGAAACCGAATCTGCAGGTCGAGCCACGCGCGATTTACCCAATCGAATCGGCCATCCTTGATTCCTTCTTGAATCGAGCGGCCGGCCTCGAAGCCTTGCCGCACGAAAGCCCCCGCCACCAGCAACGAAGGCACAATCAGCACCACTGTCACTCCGAGCGTAGCCACCAGAGCCGCGGTGGTGCGCCCCCAGCGGCGCGCCAGATACTCGTACACGGAGTACGACACCACTACCAGCACCACGGCCCACGCCAGCGGCACCAGAAATGGACGAAATATAAGGTAGACCAGATAAGCCAGCAGAATGGCAATGCCGTAAAACAGCATATTGCCCAGCCGCTTCTGCGCGGTTTGTTCGACGCTCAAATCGCCTCGCTTTCCGAATCCAGCCAAGAGACTGATAGTGTCATTCCGTGCGTTTGTCAACTCCGGCCTAGCGCCGCGTTGTTGCCGCGCCGCCGCTGCGCTGTTAGAGTAACCCGCGCCATGCCCTCGCTCCCGGCCTCACAATCGGCACTCGTTCGCGACCTGCTATACCATTTGCGGCGCCAGGATAAGAAAATGGTGCGCCTGCTCGGCCAGTTCGTGCGCTGCGAATCGCCCAGCCATCGGAAGGAAGCCGTGGATCGCTTCGGCCGGCAGGTTGCCGCGGAATGGCAGCGCCGCGGCGCGCAGGTGCGATTGCTGCGCCAAAAAAAACTCGGCGATCACGTCCGCGCCGAGCTGAATCTTGGCGCGGGTCGCCCGGCGGGCCAAATCCTCGTAATCGGCCATCTCGACACCGTCTACCCGCTCGCCACGCTCGACCGCATGCCTTTCCGCGCGCGTGGCGGCAAGGCCTTCGGCCCCGGCGCATTCGACATGAAGGGCGGCTTGGTTCTCGCGCTCTTTGCGGTGGACGCATTGCGCGCCCTAAAAATTTGCCCGGCCAAGCGCCTCGTTTTTCTCTGGACGTCCGACGAAGAAATCGGCAGCTTCACTTCCCGGCGCATTATCGAACGCGAAGCACGCCGCAGCGATGCCGTGCTCGTCCTCGAACCGGCCTTCGGCACCCAGGGAAAACTCAAGACCACCCGCAAGGGCTGTGGCGGCCTCGAAATCATCGTCACCGGTCGCTCCGCACACGCCGGCATCGACCCCGAAAAAGGCGTGAACGCCGTGCACGAACTCGCGCTGCAAATCGCCCGCTTGCTGAAAATGAACGATCCGGGCCGCGGCATCACCGTACAGTCCACCGTAATCGCCGGTGGCACGATTGCCAACGTCGTGCCCGATTCCGCTCGCGCGGAAGTGGACGTTCGCTGCAAGCGTCTGGCAGACGCTCCCGCGCTCAGCCGCGCACTCCGCGGCCTGCGCCCGATTCTTCCCGGCGCGCGCCTCGAAATTCGCGGCGGCATCGATCGTCCCCCTCTGGAGCGCACCGCCGCGGTCGCGAAACTTTTTCATCACGCGCAGTCATTGATGCGCGCCGCGGACCTCCCGCTCGGCGAAGCCTCCACGGGCGGAGGTTCCGACGGTTGCTTCACCGCCGCGCTCGGCGTTCCCACGCTTGACGGCCTTGGCGCCGTTGGCGACGGTGCGCACAGCCCGCGCGAACACGTCCTGATCCGCGCGCTGCCCGAACGCGCCGCGCTCATCGCCGCCCTTCTAGCCACGCTGTAGAATTTGCACTTCCGGCGAGCTTGACTCCTAGCGCACGTCCAGATGTTTCAAAAATCTCAACGTCTGCAGATCCAGATCCGAATAATCCTCGTGCAGCACATCCCGCATCGCATCTTCCGTCGAACCCGCGGTAGCGATCCGATCCAGCAGCCGGCTCACGTCGCTCATCCCGCCCTGCTCCACCATGGACTCCACCGCCGCCAGCGCCCACGCATACGCGAGCGCCGCCGAATCGCCCGATAGTCCCATCCACGATCCTTCCAGCGTTTCCAGGCGCGGTGGCATTCCCTGCGCAGCCGCGTTCACCAGCGCATCCGCCGACGATGCGCTCCGCCGCCCTTCCATGTACTGCGCGACGCCTTCTTGCACCCACGTCGGCGCCCGGTTGCTCGATTTCTGCCCCACGAAACTATGCGTCAGCTCGTGCTTCAACACCCGCGCCAGATCGGGCGTCACCGACGTCAGCCCCTGCACCGGCACTCGAATCCTCCCGTCGTTAATCGCTCCCGCCCAGCTTGGCGCTCGCGTGATATCCGCAAACGCCTGCTCCGTGTACAAAATCACCGCGATCTGTTCCTGGGGCGTGTAATCCAGCTGCGATGAGAGGTCGTCGAAATCCTCTTCCAGCACGCGCAGGATTCCCTTCGCCAGATCGGGCGTTGCTCCGCCCGTGTATTTCAAAGTGAAATGCGCAGTCTGCCCTTCGCGGTAGCTTTCTTCCTCATTTTTATCGCGCTCGGCTTTTTCGAGCGCCCGCTCCACGTCCGGATCCGCGTGGATTTCTTCCGCTCGCTTCCACTCCTCCACCGCCTGATCCAATTTGTTCGCGCCGTAATACGCCCAACCCATCAGCTTGGCCACGTCCGCGGAATTTGGCGCCATACGCCGCGCATGCTCCAGCGGATCGAGCGCCGTGGTGAACTGGCTCTCTCGCAAATATACGACCGCCAGATTCAGCAGCAGCCCCTGGTTATCGGGTGCAAACGCCAGCGCCTGCCGGTATTGATCCACCGCCGCGCTGCTGTCTCCCTTGCTCAGCAGGTACTGCGCCGCCGCATGATGCGCCGCCGCCACTTTCGCCACCGCGACGGCGTCGCCCGTTCGCGCGTCACTCTCCAGCCGCGCCAGATATCCATAGTCGATCGCATCATCGTGAACCGCCCGCCGCGCCACATCTTCATATCCGTGCACCGGCTCCACTTCCGGCGCGGTCACTGGCGCTTCCTTGGTGGACGGGCCCGCAGCGGACGAATAGGCAAAATCATCGTGCTCGATGCGCGCCACAATGGATTTTGGAATGGACATTGTTCCGGCGGGAGTGTCGTAGCTGACTTGGCCGCCAGTTTCCGTCACATTCGCCGCCACGATTCGCCGGCCGTTCTTCAGCACGATCGTGTCGGCAGCCACAGCTGACGCACACACAAACAAAAAGACCATCGCGAAAGCGGCCCAGGCCGCCCATGGCGCTGCGCGGTTCACCCAGCAAGTCTAGCAAGTCGCGCCTCGCGTCGCCCGCCTTCGCTTGCCGCTCTTTGCCCTAAGTTGTACAGTCGCGAGGATGCTTGAGAATCCAGCCGCGCCGCCCACTCGCTCCGATTTCGCTTTTCGCGCGGCGCACGGTAGGTCCGCTCTCCGCGCTACGGCGCTGGCTGCGGCCGTTTTCTGCGCACTCTGCGCCGCGCTGCCACTCCACGCGCAAGCCGCGCGGCAAAGTCAGGCTCAATCCGCCACGCCCGCGCCCGATTCCTCCGAGATCCCCACCGACCCCCGAGCCCTCTACCAGGCTCTCGACGCGCTGCGCCCCGATTCCGACAACGTCTATGAAGTGAAAAATCTCCGCCTTCGCCGCGACGTCATCAGCATCACCCTCACCGACGGCAAGCTCGCTTTCTTCCAGCCCATCGGGGGACGCATCACCGGAGCCGTCTTCACCGGACGTGGCCACATCATCGCCACGCCCCGCGATTCCGGCGAGCGCCGCTCTCTCGCGGAGTTTCTTGGTGTTCCCATTCTCGATCAGCCATTCAGTTCCGCATATTTTCGCTTCACCGACGGCACCGCCGACGAGCTCCAACAAAAGCTCGATGACTCCGAGGCCGAAGAATCCACTGACTCGCAATTCACCGCCAGTTGGGAATCCACGGTCCGTGATTTCAGCTCGTGGCACTCGCTGCGTATCCTTGAAGACCTGCTAGCCGTCAAGACCACCGGTTATTTCTACGCCGCCTTCGGCGGCGCGCCCGCCGGCCCTTTCGAAGCGCTCGTGGACGCTCGCCGCTCTGAGCAAGTCCTGATCGGCCAGCCCCGCACCGTGAAAGACGAAAACTTCTTCGATGTCTGGGCGTCCTTCCCCGCCACGCCGGATTCAGCCGGCGACGCTTCGACCGCATCGCCCGTTGCCAGCCCGCCGGTCGGAACCCCATCTGGATCGCCGCCCGAATCACCCCCTGTCCCATTCATTCCGCTCAACTATCAGGTAGACACTTCGATAGCCGGCGATCTCTCGCTAGCAGGCGCCACTACTCTGCATTTGAAAACTATCCGCCCCGGCGAACGGGTTGTCCCGCTCGAAATCTCTCGCAATCTCGCAGTGGATCAGGTCTCGCTGGCCGGCGGCGCTCCTCTGGTCTTTTTTCAGAACGAAGACCTTAGCCGCCGCGAAGTACAACGCCGTGGAAATAACTCGCTTCTCGTGGTCCTTCCCGCAGTTGCGCAGAGCGGCCAGGAATTCCAGATTCTCGTCAAGTATCACGGGAGCGTGATCGCGGATGCCGGCAACGGCGTCGAATTCGTCGGTGAGCACGATGATTGGTATGCACACACCGGCGGCTTGGTCGCCTTCGTCCCCTTCGATCTCACTTTTCGCTGGCCCCGCCGTTTCACGCTCGTAGCTACCGGAACGAAAATCGATTCCAGCGAAAACGCGGAAACCAAATCCGCTCATTTCCGTTCCGAGGTTCCCTTCGCCGTCGCCGGCTTCAATCTCGGCGAGTACAAATCCGAAATCATCGGCTCGCGACCGGTCATCGAAATTTTTGCCAACCCCGCCCTGGAGACCGCCATCGCTGCCCGCCTCCATGTTGATGGCCATCTTCCCGTTCCACCGTTTCCCGGCGCGATCGGCGGGCAAACCACCAATCAGGCCGACCGCGTCTATTCTTCCCCGGCGCCTAGCCCCGCCGACGCCATCAAGCAGCTCGGATTTCAGATTTCAGACTCCATCCGTTTCTTCGAGAAACTCAATGGCCCGTTTCCCTTCACCCATCTGGATGTCTCTCAAATTCCCGGATCGTTCGGCCAGGGCTGGCCCGGGCTCGTATATCTCTCCACCTACGCGTTTCTCCCGCCCGAAGCTCAGGAAGAGGCGGGCCTCAGTCAGCGCGCCCAGCGAACGGCGCGTGAACTTTTTCCTTTTCACGAAGTGGCGCATCAGTGGTGGGGAAATCTCACCACTGCGGGCAGCTATCGCGACGGCTGGATGCAGGAAGCCATGGCCAACTATTTAGCTCTCCTCTACGCCGACCACAAAGATCCCAATCAGCATCGCATGGCTGACTGGCTCAACCATTTCCGCGCCATGCTGGAAACCAAACACGCAGGAGACACCATCGCGCCCGAACAAGCCGGGCCGCTGACGCTCGGCTTCCGCCTCACTTCCTCCAAAAGTCCCGGCGCCTATGAAACCGTGATCTACGACAAGGGCGCGTGGGTGATGCGCATGCTCGATGCCATGTTGCGCGATCCGAACGCCCCCGATCCCGACGCGCGCTTTCGCGCTTTGCTCCTCACCACTCTCACCGATTACCGCTTTCGGCCGATTACCACTCTCGATTTTCAGCACGAAGTTGAAAAGCAGATGACGCCGGCCATGGATCTCGACGGCACTAAATCCATGGCCTGGTTCTTCGATGAATGGGTGCAAAACACCGGCATCCCGCATTATCACGTCGATTTCAAGGTAGCGCCGCGAGGAAAAGACTTCCTGGTCACCGGAATCCTCTTCCAAAGTGAAACAGATGACACCTTCAGTACGCTTGTGCCCCTCTACGGGGCGCGCGGCGCGGGAAAATCCCAGCCACTTGGCGTCGTCACCACTCTCGGCGCGGAGACCCGCTTCCGCTTCGTGGTGCGCGACCGGCCCAACCGCATTCTCATTGACCCCCAACTCACCGTACTCTGTGTCGTTGACTCCGCTTCATCGCGTTTGCAGTAGGAATCCTGGTTCTCAACTACCTCAAAAATTTTCTTGATTTCATCTTGCGTAAGAAAGGCTCCGGTCTTATGCTATCGAGTCCTTGATGCACCGGTGGTGTCGATGCAGATGGGTCCGGGAAGAACGCGCGGTACGAAACATATATAATCAGCAGCATTACCGGACGCTTCGTTTGCACGCTGGGCTCGCCAGGGATGGGGATCGCCGCGATTTCATATTGCACGCCGCGGATAATTGAAAGCCCCTGTTTTCGTTTAATTGCAATTCATAAGACTTAATATCGGAGTCGTCGAGTGGCTCCAGACGGCCATCACACAACTCAGCTTGCCGAGCCTGAGCCGTTAATCGGCCCGGGCCACACGTTAGCGAGCGTTACCGAAGAAATCAGCTCGATCGTCCTCACACGGGGAACGACCAAAGGCTGGTTGCTCGGTTTCGTCGTTGCCCTCGCCCTTTTCGGCCTGCTCAATCTCGTCATCTATATGCTGCTGACGGTCGGCGTCGGCATCTGGGGTATCAATATCCCCATTGCCTGGGCCTTCGCCATCACCAACTTCGTTTGGTGGATCGGTATCGGCCATGCCGGCACGCTGATTTCGGCCATCCTGCTTCTTCTCCACCAGAAGTGGCGCACCTCGATCAATCGCTTCGCTGAAGCCATGACTCTCTTTGCGGTGGCTTGCGCCGGCATGTTCCCATTGCTCCACATGGGCCGCCCATGGATGTTTTATTACATGCTGCCCCTGCCCAACGTTATGTGGCTCTGGCCGCAGTTCCGCAGCCCCCTGGTCTGGGACGTGTTCGCCGTCTCCACCTACCTGACTGTATCCCTGCTCTTCTGGTACGTCGGGCTACTTCCTGACCTGGCCACTTTGCGCGACAACGCCAAGAACAAAGTCACTAGTTTCGTATATGGCTTTTTTTCATTGGGTTGGCGAGGTTCCGCAGCACACTGGTTCCGCTACGAAACGGCCTGCGTCCTTCTCGCCGGTCTGGCCACTCCACTCGTCCTGTCGGTTCACACCGTGGTCAGCTTCGATTTCACTATCGCCATCGTTCCGGGATGGCATAGCACCATCTTCCCGCCATACTTCGTCGCTGGCGCCATCTATTCCGGCTTCGCCATGGTTCTCTCTCTCGCCATACCTATTCGTAAGGCCTACCATATAGAGGACTTAATAACAGAGCATCACCTCGATATCATGGCTCAGGTGATGCTCTCCACCGGATTGATCGTCGCTTACAGCTACGTCGCCGAAGCTTTCATGACGTTTTACAGCTCCAATCCGTTCGAGCGGTCCATCCAGCTTACCCGCATGACTGGGCCTTACTGCGTCGTGTATTGGTTCCTGATCACTTGCAATCTTATAATTCCGCAGGCGTTATGGTTCCGCAAGGTTCGCCGTAATGCCTGGGTGCTGTTCCTGATCTCGCTGATCGTCAACGTCGGCATGTGGCTCGAGCGGTTTGTCATCATCGTCGTCAGCCTCCATCGTGAATATCTGCCTTCCAAGTGGGATATGTACTTCCCGACGCGGTGGGATTGGGCCACCTTGGTCGGTTCCTTTGGATTGTTCTTTACACTTTTCTATCTCTTTATCCGTTACTTGCCCATGATCTCGATCGTCGAGATGCGCGCGCTGGTGCATGAAACAAATGAGAAGTCGGCTCACCAAGCATAGAGGGCGTTTAAACTAGATGGCTCAGCTCTTTCATCGCAGCTCGAACGTGATCGCCAAGGCCAGCATCCTGGCGGCCGTGGTACTGCTCGGTCTGCTCAGCTACGCGCTTTACGCCATCGAGCTTTCGCCTTACTACACCACGGTTGGCATGGCGCCCGAGCAGCCCGTTCCGTTCAGCCACCGCCATCACGTCGGCGAGCTCGGCCTCGATTGCCGCTTCTGCCATACTTCGGTCGAAAATTCTTCATTTGCCGGCCTGCCGCCCACCCAAACCTGCATGACCTGCCACTCGCAGATTTGGACCAACGCGCAGATGCTCGAGCCCGTGCGCAATAGCTATCGCACCGACAAATCGCTCGAATGGATTCGCGTCAACGCTCTGCCCGACTTCGTCTATTTCGATCACAGCATCCACGTCAGCAAGGGTATCGGCTGCACCACCTGCCACGGCCCCATCGCGCAGATGCCGCTCACCTATCGCGAGAATTCGCTCTACATGGAGTGGTGCCTGAATTGCCATCGCCAGCCGGAAAAATACGTGCGCCCGCGTTCGGAAGTTTTCAATGCCAATTATCAGCCGCCTGCGAATCAGATCGAGATGGGCAAGAAACTTGTGGCCGAGTACAAGATTCATAGCCTGCAGAACTGCTCGACGTGTCACCGATGAAAGCGGTCTAGGAAACGATGAGCTCTGATCCAAAACCGAATTATCCGGCTTCGATCGATCTGGACGCCGCGCGCATCCGCGCCGCCGAGCGCGGTGGCAAGCGCTTCTGGCAGAGTGTCCATGAACTGTCGGACACCGAGGAATTCCACGATTTCCTCGAAAATGAATTTCCGGCCAACGCCGCGAAGGATGGCCTCGACGTCAATCGTCGCGACGTCCTGAAACTGATGGCTGCATCGGCCGCCATGACCGGCCTGAGCGCCTGCACCAAGCTGCCTGTTGAAAAAATTGTTCCTTACGTCAAGCCGCCCGAGCAGATCGTCGCCGGCAAGCCGCTCTTTTACGCTACTTCGATGACCGAAGCCGGCATTGCCTCCGGGCTGGTAATCGAAAGCCACATGGGCCGCCCCACCAAAGTCGAAGGCAACTCGCAGCATCCCGGCAGCCTTGGCGGCACCAACTCTTTCCAGCAGGCTTCGATCCTCACGCTGTACGATCCGGACCGCTCCACCACGGTCACGCACGAAGGCCGCATCGAAACCTGGGACGATTTCGTCAGCGCCGCGGGCAACGTGCGTGCGCAAGTATCTCCGCGCGGCGCGGGCCTGCGCATCCTTACGGGTTCGGTTAGCTCGCCCACTCTTGGCGCGCAAATCAAATCGCTGCTAGCGCAATTTCCCGACGCCAAGTGGCATCAATACGAGCCCTGCACGCGCGATGGCCAGCGCGAAGGCGCGCGCATGGCATTCGGAAAGATCGTCAACACCGTCTACCACATTGACCAGGCCGACGTAATCGTTGCGCTCGATTCCGATTTCCTTACCGCCGGTCCCGGTCAGCCACGCTACGCGCGCGAATTTTCCTCGCGCCGCACCGCCGAGACGCCGCAAGCGAATCTCAATCGTCTCTACGCGATCGAAAGCATGCCCACCGGCACCGGAGCGGTAGCGGATCATCGCC
>JBAVQT010000297.1:0-6953 GCA_049694295.1 Candidatus Acidiferrales bacterium | reverse complement strand
AAAATAATAATTGAACGCCAGCATCGCCACCACCGACATGAAAACGGAGACAGCGATGCCCCACGCCGCCGATATGATCAAAATTGCGAGCAGTAAGGTGAGAGCGACGGTAGTGCCATTGACGGGAAGAAGATGACCATAAAATTCCGTGATGCCGGCAACCAGACCGAATGCGACGCAAAATTGGATGATGCGGTACGAAAGAGACTCGCGCACAGCGGCATTCTACCGTAGCTTTTCGTGCGGCCATAAAAGAGAATAGCCCCATGCCGAAGACGCCCGAACAGTGGCTGGCAGCCACCAAGCCGCCGGAAAAAGCCAAAGGCATCCTGAAGCTTTTTCTGGGATACGCGCCAGGCGTGGGAAAAACGTACAGCATGCTGAGCGAAGCCATCCGTCGTGCGAAGCGCGGCGAAGAAGTGGTGATCGGCGTGGTGGAAACGCACGGACGAAAAGGGATCGCCGAGCTGGCGCCGCAATTGGAATGCGTGCCGCGGAAGAAAATGGATTATAAGGGCACCCTTTTCGAAGAGATGGACACGGACGCGATCATCGCGCGACGCCCAAAAGTGGCGCTGGTGGACGAACTGGCGCACACCAATATTCCTGGCAGCAAGCACCGCAAGCGGTACGAAGATGTTCTCGATTTGCTGGATGCGAAAATCGACGTGCTTTCGACCGTCAATATCCAGCACATCGAGAGCATCGCTCCGATGGTGCGCGCGATCACTGGCGTGACTGTGCGCGAAACGGTGCCGGACTGGCTGCTGCAAATGTCCGAAGAGACGGTGATGGTGGACCTGACGCCGGAAGCGCTGCAGGCGCGCATGATGCGCGGCGACGTCTACGGCCAGGAGAAAGTGGAGCAGGCTCTGAGGAATTTTTTCCGGCGCGGCAATCTGATCGCGCTGCGCGAACTGGCGCTGCGGCAGGTGGCCGAACAGGTGGACCGCAGCCTGGAGTCGTACATGGATGAGAAGGAGATCCAGGGTAATTGGCCGGTCAGGGAACGGATCGCGGTCTGCATCAGCGCGAGTCCCAAGGCGCAATACCTGGTGGCGCGGGCGGCGCGCATGGCCCGGCGCATGGACGCTGACCTGTACGCCCTGCATGTAGACACCGATGATGACGAAAGCGACGATCGGAAAGCGTTGACCGCGAATCTGGAATTTGCCGAGAGCCTTGGCGCGAAACCCGTGAGGCTGAAGGGCCAGAACGTGGCCGACGCTACGGCGCAGTTCGTGCGCGAAAAGCATGTGACCCAGGTGATTTTCGGGCGGTCCGCGGTGGAAGGCTGGCGAAACTTGCGCTACCTCAACCGCATGAATCGCTTTTTGAGCGAAGCGCCGGCCGTGGACGTTCACATCGTCACGCAGGAACCGGACTGACGCGCACCGCCCTCGATCCAATCCACGGAAAAACGCGCCTCGCGGGACTCTGCACCGAAATATTAGCAATCATTTGGAATAAAAATCGAAACAGGTCCGCCGCTCAGGACTCATCGCCCGGGACGTCGAAATTTACCAGGTTGGCCTGGAAGCCGCGCGTCTTATAGGCGCCGTAGGCCATGCCCAGAACAATCCAGACCGTGCCAAGTCGCATGGCCGAATGCCCCAGGTTGCTCCAAATAAAAAGGCAAATTGAGAAGCCCAGCAGGGGCGACACGAGATTGAACCAGTGCTTATCGCGCGCGCGAAGGAAGTAGCGCACAAACGCGGCGACGTTGACGCCCATGAAAGCGATCAGCGCCCCAAAATTAAGCATCTCGGCGCCCTGATCGTAAGAAATTAAAAAGGCGCCCACCAGAGCCACGGCGCCGACGAAAATCACGTTATTGCGGGGAATGCGAGTCTTGGGATCGACCGCGCCGAAAAACTTCTTGGGAATTCCGTCGCTGCGTCCCATGCCGTAGAGCAGGCGGGCGGCTCCGAGCTGCGAGCCCATGCCAGAGCCGATGTTGGCGATCAGGATTGTGAAATTCAGCAGATGGAAGAGGAAGTATCCGCCCACCTGCAGCGCAACCAGTGGGAAAGCAGACTCAATTTTGTCGGCCGGAAAGAGATTCGGTCCCCACACCAACTGCGCGGCGTAGACCTCCAGCGAAGAAAGAACCCCGGTGACCACGCAGACCAGCACCGTGGCGAGCATCACGTTACGCCGTGGATTTTCCACTTCCTCGGAAAACGTGGAAATCGCGTCAAACCCAATATAGGTGAGCACCGCGATTGAAGTGCCATGAAAAATGGATTTAAAACTGAAAGTGGCGGGATTGTAGAAGGGCTGCGAGAAGAATCCCGCGCCGAAATGATGCATGCCCCAGAGAGTTCGAGCGACGAAAACGAAAAACACGACGACCACGATGCACATCGCGCCTGCCAGGATATCGTTGATGTGCGCCGAGGTTTTGATTCCGCGGAGATTCATCAGGGTGAAAAGCACTGCGTAGGCGATGGCCAGGGTCCAGTAGGGCGCCATGGGCAAAATATTCTGCGTGAGCTTGGCGCAAATCACGGTGCAGATCAGCGGATTTAGAAAATAGTCTAGCAGGATGGCCCAGCCGGTGACGTAGCCGAGCGCCGGATGCAGCTCGCGTCCCACATAAGTGAAGGCGGAGCCGGCGCTGGGGTAAGCGCTCGCCATCTGGCCGTAGCTGATGGCCGTAAAAAGCATGGCCACCATCGCGATAAGTATGGTGGTGACCACGTGACCACGCGCGGCATTGTTGATAACGCCAAAAATCCCCATCGGCGCGATCGGCTGAATGATTACGATGCCGATGATGACGAGGTCCCACAAACCGAGGACGCGGCGAAGCTGGGCGGGAGATCCTGGGGCGCTAGCCATTCACGATCCGGCGGGCGACCATCACAAAGTCACCACGGATTTGGCGAGATTTCTGGGATTATCCACATCGCAGCCGTTGAGCATCGCGAAATGATATGAAAATAGCTGCAGCGGGACAACCTCGAGGATCGGGAGCAGCAGCTCCGGAGCGGCCGGAACGAAAATCGTGCGTTCGGCAAGATTTTCGACTTCGCGGTCGCCGGCCGTGGCGATGGCGATCGATTTTCCGCGTCGGCTCTTGATGTATTCGAGCACGGTTAGCGTCTTCTGATAGCGCAGCATGGAGTCCGGGTCGGCCGCGTCACGCGTAGCCAGCACAACGACGGGTAATTTGTCGTCCACCAGCGCGCTGGGGCCGTGGCGAAGCTCGCCCGCGGGCAAACCCTCCGCCTGCACGTATGAGATTTCCTTGAGCTTGAGCGCGCCCTCGCGCGCGATGGCGTAATGAACGCCGCGGCCAAGGTAAAGAAAAGCGCGGGCGCGTTGAAACACGCGAGCGCATTCGAGCGACTGCTCGTCCCACCGTGCGAGAAATTTTTCGATGCCGGCAGGAACTCCGGCGAGGTAGTTCAAATGCGAGCGCGTCACCTCGGACGTCATGCGCCCGCGCTTGCGCGCCAGAAACAGCGCGAAGAGATAGAGCAGCGTAACCTGTGCGGTGAAACTCTTGGTGGCCGGAACGGCTTTCTCGACGCCGGCGCGCGTGAGCAGCGTGGCGCTGGCCTCGCGGGAAATCGTGGAGCTGGCGACGTTTGAAATCGCGACGGTCTTGGCCGAGCGATTGAGCGCCTCGCGCTGCGCCGCGATGGTATCCGCCGTTTCGCCCGACTGCGTGATCACCACCACGAT
Organism: Candidatus Acidiferrales bacterium; assembly: GCA_049694295.1. Lineage (GTDB taxonomy): Bacteria > Acidobacteriota > Terriglobia > Acidiferrales > UBA7541 > Palsa-295. Next base: position 3,260 of record JBAVQT010000297.1, on the reverse strand, counting down.
CGGATCGGAGGCGGCATGCGTCGAGCGGAAACAGTATTCGCTCGAGTATTCCACGTCCACCGCGACGCCCGCGAGATCCTCCATCATGATTTCACCGGCGAGCCCCGCATGGCGGCTCGAGCCGCTGGCGGCAATGATGATCTTCTTAAAGGCGAAGAGAGCGCTTTCGATGGACTGTAAGGCCGACGGAAAGATCACATCTTTGTCGACATTTTGGCGAATGGTCTCGCGTATCGCGTGCGGCTGCTCGTAAATTTCCTTGAGCATCGCGTTCGGAAATTTGCGGGATTTCTGAACCATCAGTGTCCGCCGTTTTCATTTTGACGCGCAGGAGATTCTAATGCGTCGGACGCCGCGGGCGCCAGCGGAAGCGCGGCCGAGGCGACGTTCCAGCCATCCAGCGTCAGTTCGGCTCCGGCGGGCAGCGCGATACCGGGAGCGAAATGCGCCACCAACTCGCGCGTTTCTCCGGGCATCAGCTCGATGTAATTGTCGCTCCAGAACACCGGCACGATCTGTGCTTTTGAAGAAGCGCCGCTCACCCCCAACCGCAATTGAAATGCGAGATGCTCGCTGGTGTTGTGCAGCTTCACGCGAACCGCCGGGCCGCTGGAATCGGCTGCCACCACCGCCTCCGCCGTAACTGCTGCCTTGGGCAGCGACTGCAGCGCGGTGAGATCCTCGTAGGAAGAGACCGGTGTGTATTTGTAGTCCGTCTTCGGCCAATCGTAGACATTCTTCTTGGCCGAGAGCCAGTAGAAATTCGTGCTCACCGTCTTTCCTTCCCCATCCTGCAGGGAAAGGTCCACAAAATAAATCGGCGAGCCGGCGGCAAATGCGGTGGCGGGTATTTCCATCGTTCGCGCCACGCCGTCGGACGCCACCTCGCCCTTCACTTGGCGCGAAAACAGCTCGTGGAGATGCGCGTCGTAAAGATGCGCCGAGACGGTGAGGGCAGTGAAGGCCCGATAAAGGCTATTGACGATGACCACGCTGCGATCGTCGTAGGAATATTGCACGTGCAGCGGCTCGCAAGCTTTCTTCGTCCCGAAATATCCGCCCGCAGGCTCCAGATAATAGTCGTAGAGATGCCAGATCAGCGAAGGCCAGGCATTGTTCAGCATCCACTGGATCACGCCCGTGCTCGCCGCGTACTTGTTCCGCGAATACGCTTCGAACATGGCGCGCTCGCCGTCGTAGGCCATGGCCTGCGATTTCAGTTCGTAATCGCCAAAATTCGCGGGAGCTCCGTAGATCGCATTCATCGCGCCGTCGAAGTGGTCGAGATTCTTGAAACCTTCGGAGCCCGCGTGATAATTCCATACCGGATCGTCGGTGCGAATATTCTCCGCCGGCAGGAATTTTCGGAGGCAATCCTGCAGTGGAATAGCCGGTCCGGGGCTGGTCTCGGAGTTGAAGCCGTACGCGCCGCCGAATTTCGAGGTGTCCGTGAGCCAGTAGTCCGGCGGAACGTAATCGTATGGACCGGTCATTTTTACTCCCGATGGTCCCGTGACGGTGGTCGGCTCTTGCGAAGCGGACGAGAGATACGGATTGGGCCAATCGGTTTCTTTCAACACGCCAATGTAAGCTTTTTCCACGTTGGCCGGCGGCGGATTATCGCTGCCGTTGAGCCACACGAGCAAACTCGGATGGCTGCGCATGCGCAAAGACTGCGAGCGCAATGATTCGGTGGCGATTTCCAGATCGCGCGGCTTCCATTTCTGCCACTGTTCCCAGATATCGCAGCAGCACCATCCGGCCATCACCAGCACGCCTTTTTCGTCGGCGAGATCGTAGAAGGCATCGCTCTCCATTTTGCCTTCCAGACGGATAGTGTTCAGGTTCATGTCGCGCACGTAACGAAATTCGGTTTCCAGACGCTCTTGGGATTCCCGCAGCAGCATGTCGGGCGACCAGCCGCCGCCGCGAATCAGAATCTTCACGCCGTTGACGCGGAATTGCATGTGCCCAAGGGGATCGAGCGCGCCGGTAATTTCCCGCATGCCAAAGCGCAGCGATGCCGTATCGGACACGGCTCCGCCTGTAGTAAAACTCAACGAAAGATTGTGCAGATTCTGCGGGCCCATCTGGTAAGGCCACCAAAGCTTCGGATTGCTGACGCGCAAACCCGCGGCTTGTGCGGGTGTGAAGACCACGGTGCGAGTCTCGCCGGGCTTGAGCGTCACAGGCTGGCTGAACTGAATATCTTCAATCGAGCCCGAAAGCGTGCCGCTAACTTCCGATTGCGTTGCGTTGCGAAGTTGCGTCTCGACGGTCAGCTCGGCCACGGCGAGAGAGTTGGCATCCGGAAAACGCGTGACCACCAGCGGATGGCGGATGGCCACGGGTCCGCTGGTGTCGAGAAACACTTTCCGCCACAGGCCCATGTCCTTATCGGGCGGCGCGGGATTCCAGTCGACCCAGTTGATGCCCAGATCCTTCGGCGTTTGAGCGAAGGTTTCCACAGCCAGCACGTTGGCCTTGCCTTGCGCCAGATAAGGTGCGATGTCGAATTCGTAGGTGCGATACGCGCCGGCCACTTCCTTGTCGTCCGCGATGCGATGGCCGTTCACCCAAATGTTGGCGCGATAGTTGATGCCGCCAAAATGTAGCCACACATGTCGCCCGCGGGAGTGGGCGGGCGCGGCGAACTCGGTGCGATACCACCAGGAGCAGCGGAACGGGCTGTCCTTGGGCATGTCGATCAACGAAAAATTCTTGCCGATGGGATAGTCGGTTCCGGGAATCGAACGAAGGTTCATGCCGAAGTCGGGATCGGGATAGGTTTTATCGGTAACCAGCGCCGCTACCACGGCGGCGGGCACCGTAGTGGCGTGCCAACCTTCGGTGGAAAAGCCCACCGCCGAAATCTTTTCGCCTGGCGCCTTCACGTCGCACGACGATTGCAGCCGCCAGCCGGACTCGAGCGCCTGGCGCGCGCCGCTCGTATCCGCGGCCGAGGAAGAAGCGGGAGGCTCCGCCAGCGCGAGCGACGGCAACGCCAACGAAGCGAAGAGCAATGCAGCTACGGCGCGAGCGAGCGAATGCGCTGCGCACTTGCGCGGCCACCGCAGAAGCGATCTCAACATGAAGTCCTCCACGGACTCGAAGACAATGCAAACACAGAGTTTCCGCAACCCGCGGAAAAAACAAGCGTCCTGCGCGCCGCCCCCGCCCAGCCACGCTCCACGCCACGTTCATTAAACTTTATTAAACGTGCGATTGTGGCCGGGAGCTTTTCCACTGTCAAGCCAAAA
>JBAVQT010000296.1:0-4210 GCA_049694295.1 Candidatus Acidiferrales bacterium | reverse complement strand
TCTCAGGTCGCCTTCGCAACCGATACTTGTCACTACAAACCTGCATTTGGCGAAGGAGATGGAGAGAGCCGCACTCTTCAGAGCGTTTCGCGGTTCGGGGAAATACAAATCGGCAAGCATGGCGAATGCCAGTCCGTAGTGTACGGCCGCGAAGAGGAGATATATTTCATTCTCGAAGGAACTGCGGTACTGCACTATGGCGATGAATCGCATGCCATGCGCAAGTCTGACTTTACTTACTTGCCGCCGGGCGTGACGCATTCGATTGCCAACGAGTCTGGCGAGGATTTGCGAGTTCTCGTAATGGGCTTCAAAATACCTGCGAAGATTGCTCTTAATCCGCCCAACCCGCACCCTAAAATCTTAAATCTGGCTGACGTCAAGGAAGAGACTGTCGACGGTCACCCTTCATCGGTCCTGTACAAGCTCTTGATAGGGCCGCAGACCGCCAGGCGGGACGCCCTCGATGAATCCTATGTAGTAACCAGCTTCTTCTTAATGGATTTCGCTCCCGGAGGCACAAACTTTCCCCATCACCATGAAATCGCGGAAGAAATCTACCTCGTCCTTGATGGAAATGGCGAAATCGTGGCCGGCAGCGGTATGGACGGCATCGAAGCCCAATTCCCTGCCAAAACAGGAGATGCATACTATTTCCGCCCCAACTGCACGGTCGGGTTTTATAACCAAAACCAGCCGGGAGCAAAGGCTTATATTCTGGCCGTGCGTTCACGAATTCCATTGCCCAAGGATGCGGATTAAACGTGCCGCTTCCATTGGGCCAATATCTGCTTGGCGATATTTCAAGATGCGCGGAAGGCAGGAACCCATAGGAGGCATGGCGATGTTCAGTAATAATTCCAGTCGGCGATCATTCGTTAAGCTATTGGCGGCGGCCCCGCTGTTGAGCCAAATCGCAGCGCGTAACCTCTACGCCGGCACGGCGACAGCCATCGGTATGAACCCGGGGAAGAACGTCTATACCCGCCTGGGCGTAAAGACGGTTATCAACGCCCGTGGAACTTGGACCTATTTGAGCGGTTCCCTGGAATTTCCAGAGGTCCGGCAGGCTCAGGAAGAAGCCTCGCGCTATTTCGTGGACGTGATCGAACTACAACGCGCCGTGGGGCGACGCTTGTCGGAGCTCACAGGGGCTGAATCCGGCATGGTTAGCTCCGGGTCGGCGGGGGCGATGGCCCTTGCCACGGCGGCATGCATGGCCGGAACGGACGACAAACGCATTTGGCAGCTTCCGGACACCACCGGCATGAAGAACGAAGTAATCATGATGGGCGGCCGCAGCGCGTTTGACAGTGCCATCCGCTTGACCGGGGCAAAGCTCGTCCTCTTTTACTCGCCCGAAGAACTCTCCAAGGCGATTGGTGACTCCACGGCGATGATTTACACGACCGATCTCGGCGAAAAATTGCAGAACGAACTGAATATCGCAAAAGACCGCAAAATCCCCCTATTGTTGGATGATGCCGCGGGCATCCCTCCGGTGGACAACGCCAAGCTCTACGCAAAAATGGGAATCGATATGTACTGCTTCTCGGGGGGCAAGGGGCTGTGTGGGCCGCAATGCAGCGGTTTGCTTTTCGGCCGGAAAGACCTGATTGAAGCAGTGCTGATGAACAACTGCCCGCGCGAGGGCGCCGTGTGCCGCCCCATGAAGGTCGGCAAAGAAGAGATCATCGGGTGCCTCACTTCGCTGGAGGTCTGGCTGAAGACTGACCAGAAGAAGCTCTACGAGGTGTGGAACACCCGATTGGACCGCATACGAAAGTTGGTGGAAACGGTTCCCGGTGTGAAGACTGAGACGTACGTTCCCGACGACGGGAACCGCTATCCAACTCTGAAGGTTTCGTGGGACCAGCAGGCGTGGGGATTCACGATTGCCGATTGCGTGCGCGAACTGCGCGCGGGCGATCCTTGGATCGAGGTGCTCGGTCCCGACAACCCCAGTTTGGTGACCGCCGTTCGCGAAGGCAGCCCTGTGCCAACCCGAAAAGAGCGCAAGACACCCGACCACATCGAATTGATTTCAATGACTATCCAGCCCGGCGAAGAAATGATCGTAGGGGAAAGGCTCCGCTCGATCTTGGGTGCGGCGCAGAAAAAACATGCGTAAGAGCGCGCAGACTACAGACAGGAGGTGTGCAGTGCTTTCAAGACGAACATCGCGGGCGGCACGCTTGCTGCCAATATTGGGTGCGCTACTGTTCTGTTGCGGGCTCAACGCGCAAGAAAGCACACGTGCCGTTGCTCCTGCGCAAATGCCGTCGCCAAACCCGTTCGTTTCGCAAGGTGTGGATGCTGGAGACTACGTATACATCTCCGGCCAGGGACCCGACCGCGCCGACGGGACTATGCCTTCCGCCTTTAATTTGCAAGTCCGCCAAGCCCTCGACAATGTCAAGCGAATCGTTGAGGCGGCTGGCTTGACAATGGACAACGTCGTTTACACCCAAGTCTATCTGACGGATGCCAGCAAAGCGGGTGAGATAAATCGCGTTTTTGCGGAATACTTCCCCAAAGTTCCACCGGCTCGAGCCGTTTTGGGAGTTGCCAATATCCCAGAACCGCCCGTTCAGATCAGCGCCGTCGCGGTCCGCGATCTTCAAGGCCGGCGCGCAATCTTCCCCGCAAATTTTCCGCGCGGCGATTCCTTCTCACCGGGAGTTCTGACGCACGACCGGCTGTTTATTTCCAGCATGGCCGGCATCGATCCCGCAAGCGGCAAAGTCCCCGGAGATCCGGGGCAACAGGTGGACGTGGCGCTCGATGGGATGAAGGCCGTTTTGAACGCAGCAGGACTCGAATTGAGCAACATGGTCTTTGTCAACCCGTACCTCACGAGCGAGATTCCGATGCGCGTGATGAACGAACGCTACGCTCGCCGCTTTGAATTTGGCAATACCCCGGCCCGCGCAACGATCGAAGTGTCCAGCCTGCCCGACGGCGCTCACATTGAATATACCGGCGTGGCCGTCCGAGATCTGCAAGCCCGCAAGGCCGTGCGCCCGAAGAACATGCCGCCCAGTCCGACTGCGAGCCCCTGTGTATTTGCCGGCGAGACCTTGTATTGCTCTGCCAAGGACGGTTTTATCCCGGGACCCCATGGAGGCGTATATGCTTCCACCACGGCGACCCAGCTCCGGCAAACCATGCGCAACCTCCTCGACAATCTGGAGGAGGCTGGTATGGATTTCAGCGAGGTAGTATCCACCAATGTCTATCTGGATGATCTCGCGGATTCGAAGGAATTCGATCGAGTCTACGGAGAATATCTGGGTCCTGTCATGCCGGCTCGCACCGTGATTCAGCAAATCAAATCTGGAGAGCGCCAGGCAGACAGCGAAGGGCACTATCCTGGGTACGAACAGGTGTCATTTATCGCCGTGCAAAGACGACCGGCGCCCTGAGCAGTGAGTGGGAGGCCGAGAGGCGTTATGGGAGGGATGAGGAGTGCTCCTGCGGAGAGGACGCGTTTCGTAATTCCGGCATGATTTCATAAGCCTTTTCGAACTCGGCGCCCGCCTCGGAATCCTTCCCCTCTTTCTGGAGAGCCAAAGCAAGATTGTAGTGGGCCTCGGCGTATCGCGGCTTCAGGCGCACGGCCTGCTGAAATTCCGCTTGCGCGCCCTTGAGATCCCCGGATTGCAATAGCACCAGGCCCAAATTATTGTGAATCTCCGCGAATTTCGGGTCCCGCCGCAAAAGTTCTCGAAAAACATTCGCCGCGCCCACCAGATCGCTTTTCTCGCTGAGGACGAGCCCCAGTTGCACACGCGCATCAACGTATTGGGGATCCAGGCTAATTGCCTGTTTCAGTTCCATAACCGCCTCGTCAAGCCGCTGTGCCTGCGCCAGCGCCAGCCCAAGATTGTAATGCGCCTCGGGCAAATCGGGATCCGACATCGCAGCGCGCTGTAGCTCTTCGAGCCCGCGTTCGCGATCGTTCATCCGCCAAAGTAGCGAGCCGTAGCTTGTCAGGGCTTGCGCATAATCTGGCAACAAGGCGATGGCTTTTTCGTAGGCGGACGACGCGGACGCCGCGTCATTCTTGCGCTCCCACGTAACTCCCAGGTAGTAGTAGCTGGTGGGAAGATTGGGGCTTCTATCGGCCGATTCTTGAAATAAACGCAGCGCTTCATCCACTTTTTGCTGCTTCAATGCATCTACGCCTTGCAGGATCAAGAGTTTAGAT
>JBAVQT010000295.1:0-9810 GCA_049694295.1 Candidatus Acidiferrales bacterium | reverse complement strand
ATATCGCCTGGTTAGCACAAATCCGGATGGAACGGACGAACAAGTGCTGCAGATCAAAACAAGCGGAGGTAGCGTGCCGCAATATCTTTCCTGGTCGCCGGACGGCAAGCAAATCGCCTACTCCGAGCCGCGATCGAGCGCCGCTTTGGGGAGCATAGGATTGTTCAATGTGGCGAGCGGGAAAATCGGCACGCTGGCCGCGTTTCGGGACAGAACAATATCCGAGATTCATTGGATGCCGGATGGCCGGGGCATGCTAGTAAATTTCGGCCAGCGACCGAACGTTCCGCAGACCCAGATCGGATATGTTTCGTACCCTGGCGGAGCGCTCCATGCCATCACCCGCGACACGAATCGATACACCACGCTGACGACGACGTCCGATGGCGAGATGATGAGCTCGGTGCAGGTGAAAACCACGCGCACCTTCTACCTTCTACCCGGCGGCGGCTCTCAGGAGGGCTCCCCAGCCGCAGATCTTTCTCAAGTGCCGGATATCACTTCATTCGCCTGGGGCGGGAATCAGGAGCTGTACGTCAGCACTAGAATAAGTCTGATGCGAATGGACACCAGCGGAGGTAACCGAACAACGCTCGGGAGCGATCCCGATGGATTCATTCGGGCGGTGGATTCGTGCGGCAGTCGCTACGTCGTGGTGAATTGGTCTTTCCACGGCGGCACCACTGGAGCTCCGGTCTGGCGCCTGGGCGCCGACGGCTCGGATCCCTTACAACTGACTCACGGATCGGCCGACCTCCGACCGTTTTGTTCGTCGGATGGCAAATTGGTGTATTACACGGACCAGTCGGCACTGGCTATAATGAGGGTCCCTATCGAGGGTGGAAAGCCGGAGATCGTGGCGGGGACCGTCATCCCCAATGCATTCGTCGCTGCACCACCCGCGGGCGTCTCACCTGATGGAAAAGAGTTGCCCTTTTTCTCTGAATCATCGAGCGATCATACCAGCCATGTGGTACTGCAGTTCCTGACCCTGGATGCGGGTGCAAATCCCCCTCGCCATACAATTGAGCCGAATCCGGCTGTCTCCGGGGTGGCAGAATTCACGCCGGATGGAAAAGCAATCGCGTATCCGATCACGGAAAACGGCGCCATGAATCTCTGGATTCAGCCGCTGGACGGTTCCAAGGGCAAGCAGATCACCAATTTCAAATCCGGCACTCTGGATAAATTTGCCTGGTCTCCCGATGGCAAGACCCTCGGCATCCTCCGGCGCGAGGCAACCTCCGACGTCGTCCTCTTTCGCGAGAGCTCGGCCACCTCTTCCTCGCAGTAATTCCCTGGATAAGATGTGGGGCAAAAAAATCAGGCGATAGCCATGGGGACGGCTTTGGCCCATTTGCCCTGGGCCTTGAGGATGAGCTCGACTGCTTCGCGGACGGCCCCAGCACCGCCCGGGACGGTGGTGACGTAATGCGCGGCGCGTCTTACTTCCACCACGGCATTGGCGACGGCGATGGCGAGACCCGCGCGCTTTAGCAGCGGAAGATCGGGCAGATCGTCGCCGACGTAGGCGACTTCTTCATCGGTGACGCCAGCGCGGGCGAGAACGGCTTTGTACGATTCCAGTTTTTTGGCTTGGCCCTGGATGACGAATTCCATCGAGCATTCGCGGGCGCGACGGGTGGTGGCGAGCGAATCGCGTCCGGTGATCAGGCCGGTGCGCAAGCCCATGAGGCTGGCGAGTTTGAGCCCGGCGCCATCGTGCGCGTTAAAAACCTTCATTTCAACGACGCTGCCATCGGGAAAGCCCTGCAGGCAAACGTCGCCGTTGGTGAGCGTGCCATCCACGTCGGTGAGAAGCACGCGGATGGGACGGGCGCGGCGAAGTGCGGCGGCGGGAAACTTGATTTCGCGGATCGGCATGGGCGGATGACCTCGTGATTGGTGAATCGTACTTGCTTGGCGACTTTGCAGCGTAACGCGTGAATCGTGACTCGAAATTCGTAGATGCGCGAATCGCGACCTGGCGGTTGCTCGTCCCGCTGCTTAAAACAATTGCAACGTCCAGAGATCGTGGATGTGCAGCACGCCTTCCAGATGGCCGGTCGCGTCCACCACCAAAACGGAGGTGATTTTCTTCTCCTCCATCAGGCGCAGCGCGGTGGCGGCCAACTCGGTGCGCGCGAGGGTAACCGGATTGCGCGTCATGCAATCCGCGGCGGTCAATGCCAGAACGTTTTCGTGCCGCGTGTTCATAACACGGCGCAAGTCGCCATCGGTGATGATGCCGAGGAGCAGGCCTTCGGCGTCCACGACAGCTGCGAGCCCCAAGCCCTTGCGCGACATTTCGTAGATCACGTCGGGCATTTTGGCGCCGGGGAGGACGCGCGGCGCGCCATCGCCCGAATGCATGAGCGAAGCGACGCGGCGAAGTTTCTTACCCAGCTTGCCTCCGGGATGGAGCGCGGCGAAATCATGTTCCTTGAAATCGCGGCGATCGAGCAGAGCGACGGCTAGAGCGTCGCCCATGGCCATGGCGGCGGCGGTGGACGCGGTAGGCGCGAGATTCAGCGAGCACGCTTCTTCCTTTACGCCGATATCGAGAACGATCTCGCTGGCCGAGGCAAGCGTGGAGCGCGGATTCGCCGTGAGCGCGATGAGCGGCACGCCGAGGCGCTTGATGGATTCGAGAAGGTCGAGAAGTTCGTCCGTTTCGCCGCTGGAGGAAATCGCGAGAAGAACGTCGGCGGGCGCCAGCATGCCGAGATCGCCGTGGAGGGCTTCCGCGGCGTGCAGAAAAAACGATGGTGTGCCGGTACTGGAAAACGTAGCGGCGATTTTTCGGCCGATAAGTCCGGATTTGCCGAGGCCGGTGACCACCACGCGGCCTTTGCAGGAATAGAGAAGCTCGACAGCTCGCTCGAAGCGGGCGTCGAGACGGTCGATGAGCGCAGCGATGGCTTCGGATTCGATGCGCAGGACGCGCTTGGCGGTCTCCAGGCTCACGGGTGAAAGAATACTGGCATTACGGGGCAAAGCGGAAAATAAAAATTAACAAGCGGTGAGAAGAGGAGGGCGATCGAGACGCCTACCGGCGGGCTGGATCGAATTCGCGCGCGAGCGCGGAGAAGCGAAGAATCTTTTCCAATAGCGGGCGTAGTTGCGCAAGCGGCAGGGCGTTCGAGCCGTCGGAAAGCGCCTGGGCCGGATTGTCGTGAACTTCGAGGAAAATTCCGTCCACGCCGATGGCTGCGCCGGCGCGCGCCAGCGGCTCGATGAATTCGGGCTGGCCGCCGCTCGAGTTCCCTGCCCCGCCGGGCAATTGGACGGAGTGGGTGACGTCGAAAACGACGGGATAGCCGAGCTTGCGCATGATCGGGAACGAGCGCATATCCACAACCAGATTCTGGTAGCCGAAGGAGCTGCCCCGCTCGGTGAGAATAATTTTGTCGTTGCCGGTGCTGGCGACTTTCTCAGCGGCGTGCGCTATTTCAGCGGGCGACAGGAACTGGCCTTTCTTGATATTGACCACGCGGCCGGATCGTCCGGCGGCAACCAGCAGGTCGGTCTGGCGCGAAAGAAAAGCCGGAATTTGCAAAATATCGCAGACTTCCGCGGCGGGCGCCACGTGCGCAACTTCGTGGACGTCCGTAAGGATCGGAAGCCCGGTCGTTTTTTTTATGGCGGCGAGAATGCGCAGACCTTCGCTCAAGCCCGGGCCGCGAAAGGCAGAGACGGAGGAGCGATTGGCCTTATCGTACGAGGCCTTAAAGATGTAAGGAACTTTCAGCTCGCCGGCGATGATGGCAAGTTTTTCGGCCATCATCGTGGCGTGCGCCTCGGATTCGATTACGCAGGGACCTGCGATCAGAAAGATCGGTTGCCCCTCGCCGATGCGGAAGTCCCCTACCGAAAAATTGCGACCCGATGCCATCGGCTACCTTGCACCTCCCCGGCGATGCAACAGGCTATGCGCCTTCGCGTCGGTTTTCAACGTTGAATCCGAAAGGATGCTAACGAAATCAATCGGCAGAGGATGCAGAGACCGATGCGTCGGAGACGCCCAGACGAAGCCGGCGATGTGCGAGCGAGGCGCGGATGAACGCGGCGAAGAGCGGATGCGGGGCCAGCGGTTTGGATTTAAATTCGGGATGGAACTGGCAGCCGAGGAACCAGGGATGCCCGGGCACCTCGACGATTTCAACGTACACGCCGTCTGGCGTGCGACCGGTGATGCGGAAACCGGCACGAGTTAGGGTGTCCTCATATTCACAATTGAACTCATAGCGATGACGGTGGCGCTCCGCGATTTCGAGCTGGCCGTATGCTTTGTGGGCGAGCGATCCGGGCTCCAGTTTGCATGGCCAGGAGCCCAGGCGCATGGTCCCGCCCATTTCGTCCACGCCGAGAAGCTCGCGGAGCTTGTAGATCACCCGATTAGGCGTGGCTGGGTCGAACTCGGTGGAGTCTGCAGCGGGCAGACCGGCGGCCGTGCGCGCGTATTCGATGGTGGCGCACTGCATGCCGAGGCAGATACCAAAGAAGGGCACTTTCCTCTCGCGCGCGTACGTGATCGCGTGGACCATGCCCTGAATCCCACGCTTCCCGAATCCGCCGGGAACGAGAATGCCGTCGGCGTGGCGCAGGCGATGCTCGGCCGCAGCCAGCGAATCGAGATCCTCGGCTTCGATCCATTCGAGCACCACGCGCTGGCGCGACGCCAGGCCGCCGTGCATCAGCGCTTCGCGGAGGCTCTTGTAGGCATCCTCGAGCGAAACGTATTTTCCGACCACGCAGATGTGCACTTCACCCTGGGGATGCTCGAGAGTCTCCAGCATGGCGAGCCAGCCCGAAAGATCGGGCGCCGGCGCTTCCAAGTGCAGCAGGCGCAGCACCTGCTCATCGAGACCTTCCGACGCGAAGGACATGGGAACTTCGTAGATATTGCCGACATCGGGCGCGGAAATCACGCAACGCTCGGCCATGTTGCAAAAAAGCGCGATCTTGGCTTTTAGGTCGGCGGCCAGCGGACGGTCGCTGCGGCAAATGAGAATATCCGGCTGAATGCCGATGCTCAGAAGTTCTTTCACGGAGTGCTGCGTGGGCTTAGTCTTCAGCTCGCCCGCGGTGGGAATGAACGGCACGAGAGTCAGATGAACGAAGATGACGTTTTCGGCGCCGTGTTCGAGACGCATTTGGCGAATGGCTTCCAGAAAAGGCAGCGACTCGATGTCGCCGACGGTGCCGCCGATTTCCACCAGCACGACGTCGGTGCCCGCGGAAACCTTGCGAATGCAGGCTTTTATTTCGTCGGTGACGTGGGGAATCACCTGAACGGTCTTGCCGAGATAATCGCCGCGGCGTTCCTTGGTGAGAATGGATTCGTAGATGCGGCCGGTGGTCCAGTTGTGATCGCGGGTGAGATGCGCGGAGGTGAATCGCTCGTAGTGGCCCAGATCGAGATCGGTCTCGGCGCCGTCGTCGGTGACGAAAACCTCGCCGTGCTGATACGGGGACATGGTGCCGGGATCAACGTTGAGATACGGATCGCATTTCTGGAGGGTGACGCGAAGACCGCGACTTTCGAGGAGACAACCGATGGAGGCAGCAGCGACGCCCTTGCCGAGTGAAGAAACTACCCCGCCCGTAACGAATATGTATTTCGGGCCGGTCCGCAAGGTTGCTCGAATTCCTCCGTTGGAGTCGGCGTACAACAAATTATGGATGGGAAAAGCGCGCGTGTCAAACAGCGATTTGCCGGTGGCGGAAAATATTTTCGCGGCCAGCGATTTTCTCGTGCCTGGCGCGAAATTTTGGAGCGGGGGTCGCATCTAGATTGCTGCATGGCGCGATGAATAGTGGGTCAGTTTCCGATTACGCGACAGCCCAGGCACAAAGCAACTTTTGCGGTATCGCCACTTGAAAATACGAACAAAAACTCTACGGTAGAATTGCACATCCGGGATTAAGCTGCTGCGGCCCAAGGCAGTGAAGGAACACAGAGAATGGCTTTCTGGCGCGGGTCAGGGCTGTAGGGGTCGCATACTGGAGCGCCTTTAGATCGATAACTGCATGCCTTTAACAGTGGAATTATTTCATCAGCTTGCCTTTTTCATTCTGAGCTGCAAGCCCATATCGTATTGCCGCTTCAAGCGTATCGATGTTTATATCCTTTAGAGTTTGAAACCGAATGCAATATCCGGTCACGCTCGCCTTGCCTAGTTTTTTTCCATACGTTTTGGCTAAGTACTTCTTATCTTTGAGACCAAGAATATAGACAGAGATTCCGGTTTTGTTTCCGCTCACGCCAATTTGAAAAAACTCTCTACTTTTTCCATTGGCATATTTTATTGTGTGAAATCCATATCCAATCGTAGAGTTGGAAACAGTATGATTTTTGCTGTCTTTACCATCGAAGAACCATAATTTGCATTCCGGTGACACTTGAAGTGTGAGCCGATGCAACTCTCGCATGTCACTGCGTTTTGGCTGCGGTTGGCTGGTAATATAGTTCTTGATTTGTTCTTGTACGTTCATATGTTCCGCTCTCCAGTTGCGCGCACGAGATTATACGACGTTTAATACTTCTGAACCGTTCCCATTAGCTGTCATACATATGGCTGCTAATAGACATCCCGATAGGTAGGATATTCTTCCAGCCCACCGTAGGAGGTTCGGGATGAAGAATCCAGCTTACGAGCAGATCCAAGCAAGGAAGGTGAAGGCCCGGCTGCGCATGCCGCAGCTTGACGCGGGCGGGCGCAAGCGTATATAGCTCTCCGGGGCAAAATACAGGGAGGTCCGGGCACATGAAACGCGGGAAGACGACCGGCGGGAAATGGATGGCACGATCGTACACGCGGAAGATCAGCGGTTTGACAGCAGTGCTGACGGTTGCAGCTATCATTGGCGCCGCGGCGTGGGCCGTGCGCGCACAGTCGAGTGCAACGAGCGGACGCGCGGCCTACGACGTGATTAGAGGTTACCGGCATTGGAATCATGTGCGGACTATGACGGTGTACGACGCTTCCAGCCCGCTGTTCGCGGATTTCGCGGGGATTCATAATGTTTACGTCAATGATGTCGGCTTCAAGACACTGCGCACCGGCGGAAAATATGCTGACGGGACAGTGTTCGTCTTCGATCTGTTTGCGCTGGACGGGCAGACGGGAGCCTACGCACAGGGGAAACGAACCGCGCTGGCGGTGATGGTGAAGGACGCGAAGGGCCATGCAGACACCGGCGGCTGGTCGTTCGCGGTCTACGCTGACGGAAACCCCTCCAAGCAAATCGTGAAAGACGCCAAGTCCGAATGCTTCGCCTGCCACGGAGAACAAAAGACCACGGATTTCGTGTTCTCGAAGTGGGTGCCATAGAGAAGCAAGTTCAGAGTTCAGGGTCGAGTAGGGCGAGAGTTCGCCCGTCGGATGTGCCGGCGAAGTATTTTTCGAGCGCTGCGTTGAAGACTCTCTTTTCCGGCGCGACGTTGCCGAACAGGGTCATCGACGAGTGAAATTTCAAATTGTCCGGATACCCGAAAATCTGCTCGATCGAGCGGCTCTCCACGGCGATGACGAGGCACGTGCAGTCCGTCAATCGCGGCCCCAGCAGACGGTGTTTCAAATACGCCGCGGCTTCATCGCGCGAGCCAATCGCAAATCTAATCGCGATTTCGCTGTGCCCCAAACCTCTCAACTGAGGAAACACAAACCACATCCAGTGAGTTTGCTTCCGGCCGGCGCGCAGTTCCGCGCGGGCTTGTTCGAACACCGGATTCTGAGCGTCCACAAAGCGCTGTAAATCGTGAGGGTCATTCGAACGCGCCATCGAGTAGTCTCTCGTGCATGCTTCGCAGCGGTCGCGCGCAGTTGCCTTGGTTGCCGCAGTTCAGGCTGCTGATTCGAGGCCGCGAGCTTACGGTGAAGTTTCGTTTTGAATCTTCAACAAGGCTTCGACGCGGGCCACGTCGGAGGGCACGTCCACGCTTACCGCATCGTAGGCCGTTTCGATGGCGCGGATGCGGAAGCCATTCTCGAGCCAGCGCAGCTGTTCGAGTTGCTCGAGGCGCTCGAGTTCGCCAGGGGGAAGCGTGGGATATTCCAGAAGAGCATCACGCCGGAAGGCGTAAAGGCCGATATGTTTGAAGTGCCGGGCGGCAACGGGAGCGGCGGAATCGCGAACCCACGGGATCGGCGCGCGAGAAAAATAGAGGGCATTCGAATCGAAATCGAGGACGACCTTGCAGATATTCGGATCCATGATGTCGCTAGCATGATGAATCGGCGTGCAGGGTGTGGCGATGGCGATTTCGGGATCTTCGAGCATGGCGCCGGCCATGGCGTCAATGGTTCCGGGGTCAACCAGCGGCTCGTCGCCCTGGATATTGAGGTAGATTTCGGCGGTAAGGTGCGCGGCGACTTCGGCGATCCGGTCTGTGCCGGTGCGATGGTCGGAGCGGGTCAGGATGGCTTCGGCTCCAAAGGCGGACACGGCCTCGGCGATACGGTTGTCGTCGGTAGCGACAACCGCTCGAGATACCAGTTGGGCCTTGCGGACCTGGTCCACGACGTGCTGGATCATGGGCCGGCCGGCGATGAGGGCCAAGGGTTTACCGGGAAACCGGACGGAAGCATGACGGGCCGGAATGACTGCAAGAACCGTGGGGGCGTGCGCAGAAGTCATATCGAGGGTGACCTTGTTGGTGCCGCCGACATCTTAACACCAACGGGTTGCTCCTGGCATCGGGCGGGCGAAGAACAGGCGCAGGAAGAGCGCGAAAAACCAGCGAGACGAACCGCCGCGAGAACCGTCCAAAAGCGTACTGGTTCACTCGAAGTGCTTGTATCTGGCGGCGCGGGTGACTAGAATCGCGGCCAAGTGTAATGGACGTTAAGTGGAAGTGAAGTAGAAACACAGGTGCCGCAGGATTGGGGGGCCCCTTGAAAGACCGCGGTGGGCAGCCGACGACGTGCCGAGGCTGCAAGAGAACGGGCCGGGCAATCGCACGCACAACCGCGATGTCGGCGGGTCTGGCCGTCGCAACACTTTGCATGAGCGTCCTGCTCGCTGGGCCCGCCCGGGCGCAGGAAAATCTTCCTGGCCCCACCCCCGCACCGAAACCGAAGACCTCCCTCAAAGGACTTAAGTCGGAAGTCGAAATGACGCTGGTTCCCGTGACGGTGACCGATCCGAACGGCAGGATCGTAACCGGACTTGAGCAGGAGAATTTTCGGGTGTTCGAGGACAACGCCGAGCAGGAAATCGTGCGTTTCCAGAGTGAAGATGTGCCGATATCCATCGGCGTGATTTTCGACATGAGCGGCAGCATGGCGGACAAGGTAGACAAGTCGCGCATGGCGGAGGTGCAGTTTTTCCGGACTTCAAATCCCCAAGACGAGTTTTTCCTGGTGAACTTCAACGACCGCGCCCAGCTGGTGAGCCAGTTTACAGGCAGCGTCGAAGACCTGCAGAACCGCCTGATGTTTACTTCCGCGCACGGCATGACGGCGTTGCTGGACGGAATCTATCTGGGCCTTTCGCAGATGAAAAGCGCACACAATACGAAGAAAGCTTTATTGATTATTTCCGACGGAGGCGATAATCATAGTCGTTACACCGAATTGGACATTCGGAACTTCGCGCGCGAATCGGATGTGCAAATTTACGCGATCGGGCTCTACGAGCAGGACGGCGGCCCAACGCCGGAAGAGCGCGAAGGGCCGGCGTTGCTGAGCGAACTGACTTAACTAACCGGAGGCAGGACGTTCCCGGCAGCCTCGGTGAACGATCTGGCGGATATCGCGACAAAAATCAGCATGGAGCTGCGCAATCAATCTGTCATTGGATACC
>JBAVQT010000294.1:0-6302 GCA_049694295.1 Candidatus Acidiferrales bacterium | reverse complement strand
AGATGATAGCGCGCGCGCCACGCCGGACTGGCTGATTCCAGGCTCGCCACCACATCATTCGCCCGCGCCGGATCTTCGGCCAGTGCAAATGCTTCGCGGCGCGCCAGCGCCAGCAATTCGTGGTCGCGTAGCGGCTGCGCAACGGAAAATGCCGCGTCGCCGTGCTGCCGCGTGCCAAAAAACTCGCCGGGTCCGCGCTGCTTCAGGTCGCGTTCGGCGATCTCGAACCCGTCGGATGTTTCAACCATGGCTTCGAGCCGCTCGCGGGCGTCACCTTTCACCGTTTTGGGCGCGACCAGGATGCAGTGTGATTTTTCCGTGCCGCGTCCGATCCTTCCGCGCAATTGGTGGAGCTGCGCGAGCCCAAAGCGGTCGGCATGCTCGATGACCATCACGGTTGCATTCGGCACGTCCACGCCGACTTCGATTACCGTGGTGGCGACCAGCAGTTGCAGTTCGTTGCGACGGAAGCGGTCCATCACCGCTTCTTTTTCCTCGTTTTTCAGGCGCCCATGCAGCAACCCGACGCGAACGGTGGGAAACACTTTCTTCGCGAGGCGTTCGTATTCCTCGGTGGCGGCTTTCAGCTCCTGCTTCGATTCTTCGATGACGGGATAAATGACGTAGCCCTGGCGGCCGTGCGCGATTTCGCGTCGCAAAAATTCCCACACGCCCGGTAATTGATCCTGCGCGGACCAGCGCGTTTCGATCGGCGTGCGGCCGGGCGGCAATTCATCAATCACCGATATATCAAGGTCGCCGTAAAGAGTGAGCGCGAGCGTCCGCGGAATAGGCGTGGCCGTCATCACCAGGACGTGCGGCGAAGCGCCTTTGTCTATCAGCCGCTTGCGCTGCAGCACGCCAAAGCGATGCTGTTCGTCAACGATTACCAGGCCCAGTCTGTCAAAGGCCACCGGATTTTCGATCAACGCGTGCGTGCCCACCACGAACTGGGCTTCCCCGCTTTCGATTCGCGCCAGCGTTTGCGCGCGTTCAGCGCGCTTCTGCCCGCTCACGACCAACTCAACTCTGTAGCTCGCGGGCGCGAAAATGCGCCGCGCCGAAAGATAGTGTTGCGCGGCCAGAATTTCGGTGGGCGCCATAAGCGCCACCTGATAGCCGTTCTCGATTGCAATCGTCGCCGCTTCGAGCGCCACGATCGTCTTCCCGCTGCCCACATCTCCTTCGAGCAGCCGGTGCATGGGATAGGGCCGCTCGAGATCGGAAGCGATCTCGACGAGAACCTTTTTTTGCGCTGCGGTCGGTTTGAAAGGCAGGATGCGCTTCAGCGCTTCGCGGACTTTTTCTTCGCGAACGCGCAGAGCAATCCCAGTCCGGCGATGTTCGGTGAGCCGGCGCAGCGCGAGCGCCAGTTGGTAATAATAAAATTCTTCGAAGATGAGACGAATGTGCGCCGGGCTGCGGAACGAGTTGAGCAGCTCGAGGTCAACATCCTTCGGCGGAAAATGCGCGTAGATCAGCGCCTCCCGCCGGGTAGGGAAGCGGTAGCGCTCGCGAATTTCCGCCGGCAGCGGGTCTGGCACATTTCCGTCGAAATCGTTGAGCACACTGAAAATGATTCGCCGCAGCATTCGCGAGCTGAGCCCGGCGATCGTTTCATAGATGGGGACGATGCGGCCGACTTCGGTGGAGTCCGCTCCTGCGCCATCACCATTGCCCACCAGTTCGATTTGCGGATTCACCATCTCCAGGCGCGCCGGCCGGTAAGGGTCCACATCGGCCTTGCCGTGCATCACCAGGCGCTGCCCTTCCTTCAAGCGTCCTTCGAGATATCCGCCATGGAAGAAACGCGCATGTAAAGTGCCGGAGCCGTCGCGCACCTGCATGTGAAAGACAGCGCTACGCCCGCGGTTGAAGCGCACCGTGGAGCCGCCACCGCTGGCCACCTCCGCCAGGATGGTTTGAATTTGTCCGGGAACGATTTCGGCGATCTTCGTGAAGCGGATGCGGTCCTCATACCGGAAAGGTAGATAGCTCAAAAGATCGCCGACGGTGGTAATACCGCGCTCGGCGAGCGCTGCGGCACGTTGCGGGCCGACGCCGCGCAGGTACTTCACCGGATTGGAAAATGTGAATGTCATGCGACCTTCAAAAACCCGGCCTACCCGGGCGCGGACCGCCTCGCGCTAATCTTTATATCATTGTGGCGTGAGATCGTGCGGGCGCAAGTCCGCGAGTAAGCGCTCGATTGGCTGAAGCCGTGCAACGAAACTTTCCATCTCAATTTTCGTATTCTTAAGCAACTGAAAATGCCAATCTCCAAATTGGATCGCATTGGATTAAGATGTGCTGCGACATGCAGATACGCTTTGGCAGGAACGAATTGAGAGGGTAGACTTTGGACTCCATGTCCGATAGTGGGAAAACGACGTCCGCCGGTGCTCACCTCCGGCCACCCCCCACGTCTATCTACCCGGAACCCGCAGAAAGGCAGGATGCCGGATCAGGCGGGATTCAAAACTCTGGCGCGGATTGTACGGCCCGAGTTGATTCCCAACCGGCCGCGAACACGATGGGGATGAGCATCGCGCTCGAAAGAGATGCGAGCCAGGCAGCCGCGAAGTCGTCGGAGGAGCACGCACTCGTCCGCAGCGCGCAGGCGGGAGACCGGCTGGCGTTTGAGGAGTTGGTCCGCCGATACGATCGCGACGTGCTGCGCCTGGCGCTGAATCTGGTGCACAAATCGGAAGACGCGCGCGACATTTACCAGGAAAGTTTTCTGCGCGTATACCGCAATTTGCATCGTTTCCGCTTCGAATGCAGCTTCTATACCTGGCTTTATCGCATTGTCACCAACGTGGCGCTCGATCATCTGCGCCGCCGGACCAGCCGCCGCGAAGATCAAGCGCCTGTGCCGGAGGACGCTGAAGGCGGAACGCGCGATTTCTTCGATCGCCAGCCGGAAGTAAGGGCCACCGCCAATCCCGAAAAGAGCTTGCTTGGGCAGGAGCTCGGCAGGCATATTCAGGGAGCGCTGGACCGCCTTTCTCCGCGCGAACGAATGGTATTCGAGATGAAGCACTTTCAGGGCCTGAGGCTGCGGGCCATCGGTGATCTGCTAGGCACGTCGGAAGAAACGGTAAAAAACTCGCTGTTCCGGGCAACGCGGAAATTGCGCGCGAGCCTGGACAGTGTGCGATAACCGGGGCGATCGAGGACTAGATGGGTTGGAAAAACACCGAAGCCAATACGAATCTGCCGTGCGCCGCTTTTGAGAGTCTGCTGACTCTGTTTGCGGCCGCCGAGTTGGAGCCCGCCGAACAGGCCCGCGTCGCCGAACACCTGGCGCACTGCGCCTCCTGCACTGCCGAATTCGAGCGCGAAAAGAGCGTGCTCGCGCTGCTCTCAGAAAATCATGTTGAACCTGATGCAAATCTTCTGGCCGGTTGCCGCGCGAGTTTGACCGACGCGCTCGACGGCGAAGAGGACGGCGGTTGGTTGCGCCGCGCGTTTGGCGGCTTGATTCCGACGTCGTGGCTCGCGCCGCGGCCGGCCTGGAGCGCGGCGTTGCTGCTGCTGCTGGGATTTTCGGGCGGTATTTTGGGGCCGCGCTTGCTGCAGCGCAGTCCGGCGAAGAGTTCTGCCGCGGTTTCGAATGCAATTTCGCCAGATTCCTCTCTGAGTGCTTCTTCGACATCGAATTCTAATTCGAGCATCGCGGTCACGCCTTCGGGAGCTCCCATCAGTTCCCTCGATCTGCATACCGCCGACGTGGCCGGCATCAATGTATTCCCGGCGGGCGGCAACGAGCAGCCCCAGGTGCAGCTACAACTGAAAGCGCAGGAACCGGTGACACTGCAGGGAACCGTGGACGACGGGGATGTGAAACGCGTGCTGCTCTACGTGCTCCGCAACAACCAGCGCTATGATCCCGACTACCGTCTGGCGGCCGTGGATCTACTGCGCGCGCGCAACAGCGATCCCGACGTGCGCTCGGCGCTCTGCCATGCCGTGCATACCGATCGCAACGCCGCCGTGCGGCTGAAGGCTCTGGAAGCGCTCAACGGCACAGGGTCGGAGGATTCGGTGCGCGAGACGCTGCTGGATGCGCTGGTGGAAGATCAGAATCCGGGGGTTCGCATCGAAGCGATCAATGCGTTGCGCGAGATGGCCCAGAAGGGCCAGGTCACCTCCGACGATCATCTGCTGGCGGTGTTGCGCGATCGAGTGAAGAAAGATCCGAACACTTACATCCGGTTGCAAAGCGCCGCCGCGCTGCAGGACCTTGGCCCGCGCGAGAAATTCTGACCATGCCAACGCAAGTGCCGTTTCTGCGCCCACGCCCTTCGCCTCGGGGCGTCTCTCCCACGTGCATCGCGATAGTCCTCGCTTCGTTAGCAGTCGCTGTTTTTTCGCTCTCCGCCATCACTCTTTCGTTTGCCAACGCCGCGTCGCCGCGCCGTGTGGCGACGGCTAGTCCGCGCCTCACCTCTGATTTGACCGGCGGTGCGCCGGTGCGCGATGGCCAGCGCCTGCATTTGGTCGCGGATATTGGCAATATCGTGATTCACACGCAGGATTCCGGGAAACTCGATTACCGTGTGCACTTGGAAACCGATGCTTCGCAGGCGCACGCAAAGGAACTGCTGAAGCGATTTAGCGTGAACATCGCCGAGACCTCGGACGGCGTCTTTCTTCGCGGCCGGACCATAGGCCGGCCGCTGGGCGGGCGGCTGTGGGTAACGTTTGACGTCAACGTACCGAAGGATTTCAATCTCGACGTGTCGACGGGCGGCGGCAGCATCCAGGTGGAGGACCTGCACGGACGTTTAATTCTGACGACGGCGGGCGGCAATCTTACTACCGGTAATGTAAGCGGCTCGGCTCATCTGGAAACCGACGGCGGCCATATCATCGTGAAAAATGTTGGCGGCGATCTATCGGCGGTTACCGGGGGCGGGCATATCACGGCGGGAGACGTCGCTGGAAACGCCATGTTGCACACCACCGGCGGTCACATCCACGTTTCTTCGGTGGGCGGTACGGCGCGGTTCGAGACCGGCGGCGGAAACGTGGCGCTCGAACACGCTGCGGCCGACCTGATTGCGGAGACTGGCGGCGGGCAAATCGAAGTGGGCGAGACGGCCGGCATCGTACGCGCGAAAACGGGCGGCGGAGGAATTCGCGTGGTGCACGTCACCGGGCCGGCGAATCTGCAGACCGATAGCGGGAGCATTTATCTCACGCAGGTGGATAGCGCCGTGCATGCCTCGACCGAAGCCGGCGGCATCACTGCATGGTTTGTGTCGCCTTCCGATGTGCACCACATCTGCGAACTGCAATCGGGCGATGGCGATATCGTGGTTTATCTTTCTCCCGAACTGCCGGTGACAATCGACGCTCAGGTGCAACTTGCCGATCGCCACCGCGTGATCGTGGATCCCGCCTTTCCGCTGAAGGTGAGTTATCAGGACTCCGCCGACGGCTCGCGGACGGTACGCGCAGAGGGCGCGCTCAACGGGGGAGGAGAAGTCTTGCGCTTGCGCACTCTGGCGGGCAATATACACTTGATCGCCTGCGACGTGGCGAAGCATTCGCAGATGTATAAACAGCAAATGGGCCAGATCGAACAGCAGGTACAGCTTTACCAGCACGAGATGGAGCAGCTTCAGCAGCAAATGCAGCTGCAAATGCGCATCGCCGATCCGCAGGCGCTGCAACAACAAGGTTCGCAGAAATAAGATTCACCCCAGGCGCTTGCTGCCGTGAGCAACCGAGCGCCGCTAGGATATCCGGTCATCCAGTCCGCAGGAATGGGCGATCGGCAAGGTTGCTCGAGGGGGCGCACCGTGCAAACGAAAATGCAGGGCAGTCGGTCCCATGCTCGCGAATCGCGATCTCCACAGGCTGTCGGGCGATCGATCATCCGCGTTTCCGCGCCTGTCGTCGCGCCAAGTTTGGCGCTATTGGCGGCCGCGCTTTGTTTTGCCGCACCGAGTTACGCCACTACCAAGCAGATATTCGAACACAGCTATCCGCTGACGCAGGGTGGCAGCTTCATGCTCGAAAATATCAACGGGTCTGTGCAAGTCGAAGGCTGGGATCGCGACGAAGTGGAAGTGCAAGCGGTGAAATCCGAGGAAGACGATTCGCAAGACCTCAACGCGGTGAAAATCGAAGTGGATAGCCAGCCCGGCCAGGTGGCCGTGCACACGCGTTATCCGCAAGGACAGACCGCGGACGTGGCCGTGGAATACCATGTGCACGTTCCCTACAAAATTCTGCTGGGCAGCGTTGAGACCGTGAATGGCAGCGTGGTGGTGCGTGGAGTCGAGGGGTCC
>JBAVQT010000293.1:0-8685 GCA_049694295.1 Candidatus Acidiferrales bacterium | reverse complement strand
TGGGAAGTGGAGCGGCGGAATGAGAGGGGCAGGGGGAGGAACGAGTGGGGAGCTGCGAAAAAATCATTCCCGAAACGAAACGATTCCGGCTCCCGCAACACTACTTGTCGGAACGGTTCTGGCTGGTCCAGAGGCTCGGCTGACTAGATCCCAGCCGATCATACCGAGAGGGCTTTCCCCCAAAGCCCCAGGCGCACCCCGGCATCCCTTCCGATGTGGAGGCCGGGATGCGCTTTCCTTAGTGCGCAGGCAGGGGGCGGAAGAGCAGGAGAAGAAGCGATGGCCAGCGCAATGGTGGAAATGGTTTCGATCGTGGATGTGGCGGCAGGGCAGGCGGCAGAACCGAGGAAGGCGGACGAGATATTGGGAACCCATCGAAGAATGGAAACGGGAACGCTGAACGCGCGCACGGTGGAGTTCATTGCGAAGGCGGGAAAGATGGAGGAGTTACGCGAGAAAATCCGGAGCGGGGTGACTGAAATTCTGAGGCAACGAACGGGATTTGCGGGATCGATGGTGCTGACGTCGCACAAAGAGCCGCGACTGGTGCTGGTGCTGACATTCTGGAAGACGGCGCGAGACGCCACGAACAACCGATGGGAAGACGCGCGAGCGGTGCAGCAGCAATTGCGGCCGCTGATTGACGTGCGCACGAAAGTGCACACGTACGAGGCGAGTCTTCCTGAAACTATCGAGCCGGGCGCGCCGATGCACGGCGTGGTCGCCTGAACCGCGAGACGGCGGAGCAAAGAGCGCGGGCAAGCAAGATAGGTGTACAGGTGATGAACGAACGGTCGATTAGGACACAGGAAGGGATGTTGGGTCGAGTATCGATGATCAAAAAACCGATGCGCTGCGGAGCGCGGCATTGCGGGCGGCCGGCAGCATGCTTGCAGGAACTGAGATTCATGTGCGTGGATCACTTCATAGCACATTGTTACGCGCGGCTGGAGCAGTGCGGCGGGACACCGTTTGGGGAGCGGGACAGCGACGCGGCGGAAGCGGACGATCGGTTCATCGAGGAATGCTGCAAGCATGCCGCCGTGCTGGCGCACGCGGACCAGGGGCTGGACAATCTGGAACGCGCGCGGCTATTCGACATATTGCTATGGGCGTGCGAAATCGCGGCGAAGCGCGGGGTATTTCGGCCGCGAAAAATGGCGGCGTCAACGGATTGAAGGCCGGGCGCAGAGGCGGCGAAATCAATTCGCCGCGGCGGCCGGAGCGGGGCGCGGATAGTCCACGCGGACCGAGACAATTTCGAAGGGATGAACCGGGACGGTGACTCGACCGTCGCGAGAAAGCGGGAGCGGCGAGCCCTGGGGCTGCTCCATCAGATTGGTGAGCGTGGCGGAAGCGGCTCCGGCAGGAACGGCCAAGCGCACCTCAGAATTTTTTCCCGCCCATTCGTAGAAACGGAAAAGCAGCGCATCGCCATCTTCCGTTTTCTTCACGGCGGTCAACACCACGTTGTCCTGATCCACCCCCACAAAAGATCGATCGCCGCGCCACTCGCCGGAGTGCGCGCCAACCGGCACAGACTCGAGCGGCGAATTGAATTCGTAGCCGCGGCGGACGGTGAGAGCCTGGCGCCAATCGCCGGCATGCGGATAGAGCGAGTAAGAAAAATGATGATGGCCCTGATCGGCATCGGGATCGGGCCAGGTGGGAGAGCGGAGGAGCGAAATCCGCAGGACGTTGTCTTTGGCGTCGTAACCGTATTTCGAATCGTTGATGAGGCTGAAACCGTGAGCGGCGTCGCCAAGATCGGCCCAGCGGAGGGCGGGGACCTCGAACTTCGCAGCTTCCCAGGAATTATTACGCGTGGTGGGCCGCTCGATGGAGCCGTAGGGAATTTCGTAAGTAGCGTGATCGCTGGAAGCGGCGAGCGGAAAAGCAGCCTTGAGCAGAATGTGAGTTTCGTGCCAGTCAATGTCGTTGACTACATCCACGCGATCGAGGCCGGCGTAGAGCGTGATGTCCTGCACGAATTTCGAATGCTGCCAGGTGCGGGTGACGCGAATGATGGCGCGCAGAGGGCCGGTCTCGATCAAGCGCACGGAGTCAGGAGAATCGAGGCGGGTGAAAGATTTGTCGAAATCGGCGTCAATGTTCCAGGCGTCGTACTCTTTCGGCATGTCTTTGAAGGCGATGAGATCGTTGCCGCAAGCGCCGGCGGCGATGGATTCGAAATTGGAGCGCTTGTCGAAAAGGCTGGAGATGCAGCCGGTCTTGGGATCAACCACGACACGGAGCGCGGAATTTTCGAGCGTCAGATCGCGGGCCGAGAGATCGGAGAGGACATCGCGACGGCCGGGGACGACGCGCAGCAGCGCATAGCCGAGTGAGGGAACGGATTTCGGCTCGACGAGAAGGTGCACGGTGTTGGTGGCGGCGTCGGTGGAGAGCACCTGCGCGGGCAGGAGGTGATGCTGGGCGTCGAGAACGGAAACGCCGTCTTTGACGGGGTCGGGCATCTGGACGGAAAAGTCGATGACGCCGGTGCGATCCCAGGCGAGCGAATTGAAGACGAGAACGGGGACGGCGCCGGCGGGGGAGCGAGTGTCGACGCGAGCGGCGAGATCGGCGAGCGCGGCCGAGGTGGCTTCATTGGTGGTGAAATGGACCATGTCGTAATCGCGCTGCGCGTCTTTATAGATGACGCCAATGCCGGAGCCAGCGGCGAGATCGTGGAATTGATTGAAGAGAACTTTTTTCCAGGCTTCGTTGAGAGCGCCGGCGGGATAGGGCAGACCGGAGAGCCAGGCGAGGGAAGAATATTTTTCGGCGTCGAGCATCCAGACTTCGCTCTCACGCATGTTGCGTTTGTGCTCGGCCTGCGAGGTGAAGACGCCGCGATGAAATTCGAAATATAGCTCGTCGTTCCAGGTGGGCAGGGCGATCAGGCCGGGCGGCGGCGCGGGAAGATGCGCGCCATTGCCGGCTATGGATTTGTAATTCCAAACGGGCGAATCGGGGGTGTCGAGCTGGCCTTCGACATCGGAGAAAAAACCCTGAGCGACTCCAAAAAAAGTTTTGGGATAGACCATTTTGGGATCGGTCCAACGGTCGCCGGTGTCGAGCATAGCGCGAGTGGGGCCGCCGCCGTGATCGCCGACGCCGAAGAGATGCATCATTTCCGGAAGGCCGGGATCGAGCAGGCGGGCGCGGGCGACATCCTGGGCCAGCGGCGCGGGATCGATGCCGCGAGCGTAATCATGGGGAAAATAGGTGAGGACCTTGCTGCCATCGGGCGATTGCCACCAGAAGAGCTTGAAGGGGAGCTGATTGGTGTCGTTCCAGGCCATTTTTTGAGTGACGAAATAATCGATGCCGGATTTCTTGTAAATTTGCGGGAGCTGCCAATTGTAGCCGAAGGAATCGGGATTCCAACCGATGCGGACGTCGACACCGAATTGCCGTTTGAAATAGCGCTTGCCGATCAAGAGCTGGCGAACGAGCGATTCGCCGCTGGGCATATTGAGATCGGGCTCGACCCACATGCCGCCGACCATTTCCCAGCGGCCCTCTTTGACGCGCTGCTGAATTTCCTGGCAGATGGCGGGATATTTCCGGCACATCCATTCGCTGTAAGCGGCGGCGGATTGCGTGTAGGTGTATTGCGGATATTCGTGCATGAGCTGGAGGGCGGTGGAAAAAGTGGAGCGGACGACTTCGACGGTTTCGGTCCAAGGCCAGAGCCAGGCGGCGTCGATATGAGAATTTCCGGTGAGGCGGATAGAAGTCTGCTGGATATCCGGTTTGATTTTTTCGAGTTCGGCTTGGGCACGAACGAGCGACGCATCGAAAGCCGGCTGCTGGGCCTGCGCGAGAGCCTGGAGGTCAACGGCGGAAGAAGCGGCTTCGATGCCCTGGCGCACGGCGGCGGCGCGGGGACCTAAAGCGGGGAGAAGCGCGTTGGCGGAGAGAATTTCCTGGAGGAGATCGTTGGGATTGGGACGGGAGGAATTAAATTCGATGTCAACTTTAGCCTGCGAAAAAGTTTTGCGGTCAACGGTGTGGAGGAGCTTGACGGCCACGAGGACGCGATCGCCGGGTTGAGCGCGATCGAAGAGCACGATGGGCTCGAGGTCATCACCGAGGGCTACGCGGCGGCCATTGAAATAAATAATCTGGGGCATGGGACCGTTGGCGTAGGCCACGAACTGAAACCAGATGCGGGAGCCGGTGAGGTCGTAACCATTGAGCGTCTTGGGGACCTGGAACCAGCGGCGATACCAGACGGCGTCCATGGGCGCGCGGGAATTGGCGGAGACGGATTGCCAGGAGGAATCGTCGAGATCGGGGGATTCGGCGTGGGCAACGTCACCGGCATGAAATTTCCAATCGGCGGCGGGGAGAGAGTTGAGGGAGGTCAATTGCCGAACGGTGCGATGGGCGGCGGGGGAGAGGGATGCGAGATCATCAGTGGTCGCCTGAGCACGGGCTGGATGAGCGACTGCGACAAACGCGAATGCGAGGAGCAGGAGCGAGAAGGCGTGGCGTGAGAAGTTGGGGACGCGATGGGAGCGCATGTCGTTTTTTTGGAAGCGGCGAGGTGGAAAGATTTCTAATCGAGAGAGACGCGATTAGAAATTAGGTTGTCCGGCTCACCGTTCGTTTCCCTTTCCAGCGTGGCCTCGGCGCTTTTCCGGTAGCGCGTGTTTCCATTTCTCGATTTGAATATCGGCGCAGCGGCGCGGGCCGAATACCGAGGCTACTTCGGCAGAGTGAAATTTACCTGAGCGGGGCGAGATTGCAAGGGGCAATGGCTGCGGACTTCGAGAGTCGAGCGAGGGCGCAGCTTTCTGACGATTTATTCGCGGCTTGAGGTAATGTAAGCTCCGCATTTCGCGAGGCCGCGGCGCGAATGAACAAGCGCCGGAAGAGCGCAAAGCGAAGTTCAACGGACACCGAGGACGCAATGGCTGCAGATTCCTTTTCCATCGGCGTGGACCTGGGGGGAACCAACCTACGCACTGCGGCGTATGCGGGAGGCGCCGAATTTCTGGAGACGATCGCGCTGCCGACGCGGTTGCGCGAGGGACGCGACGCGGTGGTGGCGGATATGTGCGGTGCGATTCAGAAGCTGGCGACGAGATGGTCAAAAGAGCGAAGGCTGACGGGCGTGGGAATTGCGGTGCCGGGGCCGCTGGAATTGCCGGCGGGACGATTGCGAAATCCGCCGAACCTGCCGGGATGGGATGGACTCGATCTGCGGCGCGCGGCGGAGGGCACGCTGCGAATGCCGGTGGAAATCGAGTGCGACGCGAACGTGGCGGCGCTGGCGGAATGCGCGCTGGGCAAAGGGAAAACGCTGGGGTTGAATTCGCTGTGCATGCTGACGCTGGGAACCGGCGTGGGGAACGGAATTATCTGGAACGGGCGAGTGTGGCACGGAATGAACGGCATGGCGGGAGAAGCGGGTCACGCGACGGTGTGGCCGGACGGACATATATGCGGGTGCGGAAATCACGGATGCCTGGAGCAGTACGCGTCGGCGACGGCGGTGCGGCGGATGGCGCAAGAAATGATTGCGGCGGGAAAAGCGCCGGGGCTGGCGGCGATTGAAACGAGCGCGCCGGAATTTGCGGCTCGGGAAGTGGCGCGGCTTGCGGCGGCGGGCGATGCGGATGCGAAAAAGGTTTTCGATCTGGTGGGGCGGTCGATTGGAATCGAGCTGGCGGCGCTGATCAATACTTTGAATTTTCCGCTGTACGTGATTGGAGGAGGGTTGGCGAAGGCATGGGATTTGTTTGCGCCGGCGATGTTTGCGGAATTACAGCACCGGAGCTATGTGTACCGGCTGACGGATGGGGAGCTGGATTCGCACGGAGTGCGAAACGCGAAGACGTTTGTGGAACCGGCGGAGCTGGGGCCGGATGCGGGATTGCTGGGGTCGTGCATTTTGGGAGGCGGTGGGGATGGGGAGAAACGCTGCTGAGTGGGAGAGAGAATGACGCTTAATTTTCATTTGGTTAAGAGCAGCATGGTGGGGGCGCTGGGCGGGCTGCTATTTGGGTTCGACACGGCGGTGATCGCGGGGACGCTGCACGGGCTGACGCTGACGTATCAACTGACGCCGTGGACGAAGGGCCTGACGGTGTTCATGGCGCTGATCGGGACGGTGGTGGGGGCGATGTCGGCAGGCGTGCCCGGGCAGAAGCTGGGGGGGCGCGAGACGCTGCGAATCCTGGCGATATTTTATCTGGTGTCGGCGGTGGGTTGCGCGTTTGCGTGGAGCTGGTGGTCGCTGCTGGTATTTCGCTTCATCGGCGGACTGGGCATCGGAGGATCGTCGGTGCTGGGGCCGGTGTACATCGCGGAAGTGGCCCCGGCGGAGTGGCGCGGACGCCTAGTGGGAATGTTTCAGATCAACGTGGTGCTGGGAATTCTGCTGGCGTATTTTTCGAACTACCTGATCGGAGCGGCGGGACTCGGATTGAATGACTGGCGGTGGATGTTTGGAGTGGCGGCGGCGCCAGCGGCGCTGTTTCTGGGGCTGCTATTCAGCATTCCGCCGAGCCCGCGATGGCTGGCGACGCAGAACCGAATTCCGGAAGCGCGCAGCGTGCTGCAATTGATCGGAGCGGCCGATCCGGACGGCGAACTGAAGGAGATCACCGATTCGATTCATCTGGAGCGCGCGCAGAAAGCGGAACCGCTTTTTATCCGCAAATACCGGTATCCGATATTCCTGGCGGTGGCGGTGGCGATGTTCAACCAGCTCTCGGGGATCAACGCGATTTTGTATTACGCGAACGATATTTTCGCGGCGGCGGGATTCAACAAGATGTCGGGAGACCTGCAGGCGGTGGCGATCGGAGCGATGAACCTGGCGGCGACGTTTTTGGGAATGGCGCTGATCGACAAGCTGGGGCGGAAGGCGCTGCTGCTGATCGGATCGGTGGGCACGGCGATTTGCCTGGCGGGAGTGGCGGCGGTGTTCTTCACGCAGAGCCACCAGAGTCTGCTGGTGTGGCTGCTGGTGGGATACATCGCGTTTTTCGCGGTGTCGCAGGGCGCGGTGATCTGGGTTTACATCGGGGAAGTGTTTCCGAACCGGGTGCGGTCGAAGGGGCAGAGCCTGGGCAGCTCGACGCACTGGATCGTGAACGCGATTATTTCGCTGACGTTTCCGCTGCTGGCGAAATCGTCGGGAGCCTATCCCTTCGTATTTTTCGCGGCGATGATGGTGGTGCAATTTTTCGTGGTGATGTGGTTTTTCCCGGAGACGAAGGGATTTTCGCTGGAGCAGATGCAACATGAATTGGGGATCGATTAGAGGCGAGGGAGCGAATGCGGCGGTGAAACTATTGCAGCGGCTGGGTGGAAGCGTCGTGGCCGATCAGGGTGTCAAAGATGGCGAGGACGTGGCGGCGATAGTCGACGATGCGCTCGAGGAGAGGACGAAGAAGCGGCTCGTGAACGGTTTCGCGATCCCATTTTGCGAGAGTGGCGGGGGAGATGGAAATGTCGCGACGCAACTGATCGGCGGAATGGCCGCGGAGAAAGAGGCCGTAAAAAAACGCGGCTTCACGCTGCGGGAACTGGAAGTCCTGCAGAACGTCTTCGACCGGGTTGGGTTGCGTCGCCATCGTAGAAAATCGCAGTTTACAGATTTTGGTGCTCGCGTCAATAGCGCAGGGCGCGTAAGAACAAATATTTAATTTAGCGAGCGCGAAGAGATTCGATGTCGGCAGTGGCATGGAAGTTGCAGAGGGACGCTGAAATCGGCGCCGCGGCGACTGAGCCGCCACGCGACAACGGTCGAAAAACACTCAAAACAATGGCGATGCTGGCGGAGGCGCGGCAGCGCGGGCGAAGCGCGGGCGCGGGAGCGCAGTAGAGCGGGCAGTCCGGGATGGCGGGGGCCGGCGCCATGGCTTGTTGGAGGAGCCGGGAGAATCGGGTGCAGCGGCAGAACTTTGCAGGCGAGGCGGTGTTTCACCGTGGGAGGCCGGAAACGCGGCGCGCCGTTGGGACTCGCGCCGAGTGGCTGGCTGGTCTGTATTCCGTTGCATTCCCCGAGGAGGCTCAGACCCCTGAGCCTCTTCTTTTTTTGGCTTAAGCACGCTCGCCTCGCGCCCGCAGTCCGAACCGATCTGCAATTTTTTGCCCGCTACGCGCATCTAGATAGACGATCCAAATACCGGAACACGCGCGCGAATCGCGACAGTTGAATCGAACCGGCTGACGCGATAAGCTCGCGCGCCTTGCCGCAACGCGTCACCGATTGCCAATGCAAAACTCCACCACCCTCGCACACAACTACTGGATACCGGCCGCGATTTTTCTGGTGACGTATCTTTTGATCGCGGTGGAAAGCGGACGGGGCAGCCGGCTGGACCGCACGGCGGCAGCTTTTTGCGGAGCGGTAGCCATGGTGCTGGCGGGGGTGATGACGCTGCCGGCGGCCTACGGGGCGATCGACTGGAACACGATAATTTTTCTGCTGGGAATGATGATTCTGGTGGCGCATTTCCAGGTGTCTGGACTTTTCGACTGGATTGCATTGAACGCGGCGCGCGTGGCGCGGACGCGATTTCAACTGCTGCTGCTTTTCGTGATTACGTCGGGACTTCTGGCGGCGTTTTTCGTGAACGACACGATCTGCCTGATTTTTACACCGATCGTGCTGGTGGTGACGGAGCGGCTGGAAGTGCCGCCGGTGCCGTATTTGAT
>JBAVQT010000292.1:0-1962 GCA_049694295.1 Candidatus Acidiferrales bacterium | reverse complement strand
CGCCTGGGCGCAAGCGCGGCGTCACCAGCAAGTAAACGATAAACGAAACTCCGAATCCGACGAACCATGCGTAAGGATAGAGCCCTCGGAGCTGCCGCACCACCAATCCCGCCAGAGCCACGGCGATGCCCGCTACCAATGCGACGATCGCGCCCCAGTGAAAGCCGCGCGAGTATTCATAGATTCCCCCGCGTTCGAAAAGATCGGCGGTGGCCAGTCGGCGCCGGCGTACCACGTAGTAGTCGGCGATCATCACTCCGGCGATCGGCCCCAGAAAACTCGAGTAGCCTACCAGCCAGCCCATCACGAAACTGCCGTGACTCGCCAGCCAGCGCCAGGGCTGCAGGAGAAGTCCGACGAAGCACGTAAGAATGCCTCCAATCTTGAAGCTGATGCGCTTCGGATACAAATTCGAGAAATCATTGGCCGGCGACACAACGTTGGCGGCCACGTTGACATTGAGCGTGGCCACCAACACCGCAATCATGGAGACAACTACCGCAAGTGGATTGCCCAGGCGGCTGAGTACCTGCACCGGATCCCAGATCGCGTGGCCGAAAATTACCACAGTGGCTGAAGTGACCGCGACACCGACGAAAGAATAAAACGTCATCGTGGCCGGCAAGCCCAGCGCCTGGCCCAGCATCTGCTCACGCTGGCCCTTGGCGTAGCGCGTGAAATCTGGAATATTCAGCGCCACGGTGGCCCAGAACGCGACCACCCCAGTGAGCGATGGAATGAAAATCACCATAAAACTTCCCAGGGTATGAAATTGCGACGGCGCTGAAAGCATCGGACCGAGCCCGCCGGCGCGACGGAAGGCCCACACCAGCGTCGCCAGTCCGAGAAGAATCAGAGCTGGACCGGTGACGCCCAGCAGCACGCGAATCGTTTCGATGCCGCGCAGAATCACGATCACGTGCAACAGCCAGAAAATCAGAAAACAGATCCAGATGTGATTCCAGCCCGGCGCCACGGCGGCCAGCAACGTGTTGATCGCTTCGCCGCCGATCCACACCTGGATGCCAAACCAGCCGCAAGCCACCAGCGCGCGCAGCACCGCGGGAATATTCGCGCCCAGCACTCCGAACGAGGATCGCGCGAACACCGGAAACGGAATGCCGTATTCGGCGCCCGCATGCGCGTTGAGCAGCATGGGAATCAGCACGATCAGATTGCCAAGAAAAACAGTGAGGATAGCCTGCTTCCAGTTCATTCCGCTGGCGATCATCGCGCTGGCGAGCATGTAGGTGGGAATGTTGACGCTCATGGCGATCCACAACGCGGCATAGTTGTAGGTGCCCCAGGTGCGGCGGTCGCGGGGGATCGGGGCCAGGTCCTTGTTCCACAGGCGGCTCGAGGCTGTGCCTCTTGGCACCAATCCGCTACCGATTGCAGGTTGCGTATCGCTCATCCCGGCATTATTCCCATCGCGCGGCACCGCTGCGAATTCCGCCGCTTATACTCTGCGGGCGAGACTCAAGCAATAGTTTTTTCAACTATGAAGAACACGTATCCGCGGGGAATTTCCGGTTCGGAACGCAGTCCTCCGGTGCAGAGGTGAACCGTTGATCTAATTTACGACTTGCTGGACTTGACCCGCGTCAGTTCGTCGAGCACCTCGGCCCGTTCAAGCAGCCCTTTGCGAAATAGCACCCGAACCACAGCCTCCAGCGCGTCTGCCGTGCTCGGGGCCGGTGACGCCGAATTGCCATTCGCAAAATATTCGGCTGCCTTCGGCCGGGCTGCGGTCGTATCCGAAATTAGTTCGGGGTATGCATGTCCTGCGTTGAATTCCGCATTGCTCGAGGTGCCGGCCAACTCGATCAGCTTTTCGCAGTCCTCCGGGCTCATTCGCGTGAATGCGACACCCATTCCCATTCCGACGAACGAAGTGAGCACGCGCCCTCGCAAGTGCAGCGTCGAGCCGGGCGGATGCAGCGTGAGGTCGATCATCGAACC
>JBAVQT010000291.1:0-4235 GCA_049694295.1 Candidatus Acidiferrales bacterium | reverse complement strand
GGAGTTGTAGCGCCGGCAAGACCCTTGCGGGCGGCTTCCTCCTGCACCTCTGGCTTCGCACTTTGCCACCGCCGCGGCAAAGGGCACGGGTCAAACGGTGTGGGAAGAGGCCGCCAGCCGGCGGATCAGTTGCATGGCGAGTGGAGTGTTTGTGGGCCGGCAGTTGCTGGCCGCTGGGAGGTCACGATGATTTTCTTAAGATTTCTTCTGTTGCTGGTTAGCTGCAGTCTGCTGGTGGCGGCGGTCGGCATCGTGGTCTACGACATCTATCTATCTTTCGAGCTGGAACGTTTGCTCCGCCGAAGCGCTCCGCCAGATGCTTCGATCCCTTCCGGTGGACCATCAGGAGCACCGCCGACGCAGATCCCGCTGGCAACTAGCTCGACACGGCGGGCGACGCGGCGGCAGGTGCGCTGGAACATCGCCGCAAAACTCGTGCTGGCGGCCGGGCTTGCCGCGCTCTTTGGACGCAGCATCATCGTGGTGCCCGATGGCCATGCCGCGGTGCGCATCAGCCAACTTTCGGGCGTCGTGCCGGGCACCCTCTATCCTGGCACGCATTTAATTTTACCGCTCACGACGCGGGTCGCGCTCTACGACACGCGCGATCGCATCTACGCGACGCAGGGCTCTGAAAACTCCAAGGACAAGCGCGAAGTTCTCGAAGTGGAAGCGCGCGAAGGCCTTTCCGTGGGGCTCGCCGTGACCGTGCGTTATCGCCTGGATCCGCGACGTCTCGACTACGTCGAGACCAATCTCCCGCAGCCGGTGGACGATGAGATCGTCGCGCCATTGGTGTGCAGCGTCTTCCGGCAGCTGGCGCCTAATTATCCCGTGCGCGACGTCTTCTCCACGCGACGCGAGGAATTTCGCGAGCGAGCCGCGCAGGAAATCACCGCGCGGCTGGGCGAGGACGGCATCGTGGTCAAGGAAGTTCTCTTGCGCAAGATCGACCTGCCGGCGGAATACGCGCAGGGCCTGGAAGGTTTGCTGCTCAAGGAACAGGAAGACGACCAGACTTCGGTGGACACCGATATCGAGATCAAGCGAGTGAAGATCGCCGCAGCGCAAGCCGACGCCCTCAAAGTCCGCCAGGTGAAGCGCGCGGAAGCCGATGCCCAAGCACGCGTGATCATGGCCAAGGCCGATTCCGATTCCATGCAGTACACGCTGCCGCTGAAGCAAAAACAGATCGAGCAATCACGCCTGGAAGCCGAGGCGCGCAAGGCGACCACCATCCAAGATGCCGAAGCCGCCGCCCAGGCCAAGGTAATTGACAGCGAAGCGGAGCAGAAGCGCCAGGGCCTGCTCGCGCAGGCGCAAGCGGATGCCAAGGTGATGGATGCGAAGGCCGAACAACAGCGGCAGGATCTTCTCGCCGATTCCCGCAAGGTCGCCACCATCCGCAACGCCGAAGCCGAGGCGGAAGCCAAGCAAATCGGCAGCAAGGCCGAACAGGAAAGCGATGCGCGCCTAGCCGACACCGATGCCAATCGCATTCGCGTGACGGGAAAAGCCGAAGCCGAGCAGCTGCAACTGCAGGCTGCGGCGCTCAAATCCAATCCGCTGCTCGTTCAATACACCGTCGCGGAAAAACTTTCCGACAAAGTCCAGATCATGCTGGTCCCCAGCGACGGAAAATATTTTTTCACCGACGACGTCTTGCACTCCGCGGGCATTCCGCTCCCGCATCCAGTGAGCGCCGGAAATCATTAGAAAAGTCCGCCCGCTAATGCGCCGCTTGCCTCGCCGGGCCTGTCCTGCGCGAGGCGGCACGCGCGAAGCAATGTGTGGACGCAACGCATGAGAAAGGATGCGCACCGGCCGGAGATCCCTGGAGCGTTCCCGCACCGGCATCAGATCAAGCTGCGGGGATGCCCCTCCGGTGCTGGAAACACGCGCCGGCTCCGCGCCGACCCTATTTTTGAGGTGTGCTACCATGACCTTTCGCTGGCATGTACTTTCACTCGCGCAACCCGATGCGGCCCCTCCGCCCGCGCGATTTTTTCCTGCGCTTGCTCTGCGCCATTTCCTTGCTTGCTGTTCTGATTCTTGCGCGTCCGCATCGCGCCTTCGCGCAAGCCACATCCGATTCGCCTGCCGATACTCCTGCGGCGATTCCCGTGGCGTGGAGTGACGGCGTGCACTCGCTGGCCAGCAAGATCGCGGCGGCGGCGCCTTCTTCGCCCGTGGCGCTCGACGTCCAAAATATTTCTTCGCTCAGCGCCGGCGACACACACAGCATTCGCCAGGCTCTCGAATCCGAGTTGGCGCTACAGGGGAACCGGCCGGCGCCCGGATCGGCTGTTGAGTTGCACGTCACTCTCTCCGAGGGCGCCGACGGCCTGATCTGGATCGCTGAAATCGTTCGCGACGGCGAGGAACAGATCAGAATCGTCAGCGTGCCACAAAATCCCGCGCCGCAGTCGGCTCCGCAGCCCACGCCGGAGTTGCAGCGAAAAATTCTCTGGCAGCAGTCGCGCCCCATGCTTGATTTTGCGCAGCAGCAGCTCTCGGCATCCGACAGCTTGTGGCTGGTACTGGAGCCCGACCGGCTGGTGCTCTACGCGTTTGCGGGCGAGGCGCAGACGGTCGAGCAATCCGCTTCCATCGCGCCTCATCTCGCCGCGCGAGATCCGCGCGGGCATCTTTCGCTTTCCGGTCGCAATCAGGGCGTGACCACGATTACCGCTTACGTGGGTTCCGTGCTGTGCTCCGGTTCGTGGATTTCGCGGCTGGATATTTCTTGTGTGAATCAGCCGGGGCTCGATTGGCAGATCGGCTCGGCCACCTGGCGGTTCGCGGCGCCCTACAATTATTTTTCCGGCGGCGTAAATTTTTCGGGCGGCCTGGGCGTCAAGCGCTCACCGTTCTTTTCCGCCGCCGCAATCCGTTCTGAGAGTTCCGGCGCTGGTTCCGCGCGGTGGATTGAAACTAGTCTTGATGGTTCGGCGCAGCTCTTTGAAGGTTCGGATGAGCCGGCAGCAAAATTTTCCAATTGGGGCAGCGAAATCGCCTCGCTCGCGCCGGCCTGCGGGCATGCCTGGCAAGTGCTGGCCACGGGCGCCGGCGACTGGCTGCGGCCCGACGCGATTCAGATTTACGAAGTCACCGACGATCAGGCGGTGGCGATAGGACAGCCGCTCGATTTCCCCGGCCCCGTACTTGCTCTATGGCCGTCCGACGACGGCAATTTCGTCCGGGTGGTTTCGCGAAATCTTTCGACAGGAATGTATGAGGCATCCACTGTCTCGATCGTCTGCAATCGCTAGGGCTGGGTTGACGCCGCGGCTCGCGCGTTGTTTCGCGCTGCCGTTCGTGTCGGTGCTGGCATTGCTGATTGCAGTTCTGCCGGCGCGGAGCGCGCGCCGCCCGCACTTTGGTGGCACGCTACGCGTTGATGTTGGCGCGGCTGTAAATTCGCTCGACTCCGCAGTCGCGGCGTCCGATCCGGCCGAGGCTGCAGCCGAAGCGCAAATCGAATCTCTTCTTTACGATCACTCGGGCGGGGCCTCTTCACAGTCTGCTCCGGGCGCATTTCGACTCTCGGCCTGGGAACCGGGCAAGCGCGTGGCGCTCGCCGCGAACGAGGATTATCGCGGCGGCCGTCCCTTCGTGGATTCGATCGAGATCGCAACAGCGCGCTCACCGCGCGATCGACTGCTCGATCTGGAACTCGGCAAAGCCGACGTGGCCGAAATTCCGCCGGACCAGACCCGCCGCGCCACCGACGGCGGAGTTCGAGTGAGCGTGTCGCGGCCCGACGAGCTTCTCGCGCTTGTTTTCAGTGCGGCCTCAGCCGCCGCGCAGGATGCCGCTATCCGCCGATCCATCGCTTCCTCGATGGATCGAGTCTCAATGGTTAGCGTGATCTTTCAAAAAACCGGCGAGCCGGCTTCGAGCCTGCTGCCGCAATGGTCCAGCGGCACGGCATTTTTATTTTCTCCGCCTGGCGAGTCCGCGGGCCCGCAATCGTCCGCTGCCGCATC
This sequence comes from Candidatus Acidiferrales bacterium, assembly GCA_049694295.1. Lineage (GTDB taxonomy): Bacteria > Acidobacteriota > Terriglobia > Acidiferrales > UBA7541 > Palsa-295. The sequence goes on along the minus strand of JBAVQT010000291.1, from coordinate 246 downwards.
GCCATCCACTTCGGCAAGCAGCATGCAGGAACCGCAGCCGCAAATCGCGAGTTCGCCTGCGCTGGTCTTGGGATATGATTCCGCCGATATTCTGGAACAATCTGTTGCGGAGCGAATCGTAGTGATTGCGCGCGAATCCGGCATTGCCATTGCGGCCCGGCCCTTTCCGCCGTCGCAGCAATCCTCACCCGCCGCGGCGCCCATCGGATTCGATGGGCGCCTGGTTCGCTGGACGATGCCTTCGCC
>JBAVQT010000290.1:0-3468 GCA_049694295.1 Candidatus Acidiferrales bacterium | reverse complement strand
GTCGTACCCGCCGCCTGCGTGATTTCGCGCAACGTGCCATGCGTGAGGACTTACAGAATCAGGCTTACCACCGTCCGGTCGAACCGGGCAACCTTCAGAAGTCGCGCCTTCTGCGGTTTTAGAATCGCCGAACTCCGCCGCAGCAGCTCTTCGAATTCCCGCTCCGATATCGCCCCGCGAGTGGCCAGAATCTTGCCTTTCTTGGCCACAACCCCTCCCCTGAACTGCGCCCACCCCTGGGCTAAAATCGTTCCCCAACTGCCTTGAGCGGGAGGCTAGCCCTCGCGCCCCTCGAGTGTCAAGGAATATTGCCGCCGCGCAGCTCTCGAAACCGCCGCTGACCCTTTAGATTCAAACCCGCACACTCGATTGCTAGCGGCACATCCCGCCCGCCACCTTCTCCGCCCCGACCGTCCTAACTTCCCGCAAACACAAGCTTTCACCCTCAACCACCTTTGGCAGGCCACCTGCACTCACACGCCTTGGCCACGAGGCGCCCGATGGATTTCTCAAATGAGAATGTCAGCGAAAGCAGCCAGGAAGAAATCTACCGCGTCGAAGTTTCCGGCTGGGATGCAACCGAGGCTTTCTTCGTCGAGAAAGCCGCCCTCACTTGGGGACGCGAACATTCCCGCGAAGTCGCCTTGCGCTGCACCCTACGCGTTGGCAGCATAGTCTTCGTTCGCCTCATTCGGCCCATCGCCACCACCGTCAGCTATCCTGTGCCCTATCGCGCCGTCGAGATTGCCTCCAAGGATCCCGATGGGCAGGCGCGCATCAAGCTCGAGCAGCTTCATCCCCTCGCGAATCGCAGCGAGGTTCGACAAATCGCCGAGGCCGGCATTCGCGTTGCCTGACCAGCCAACTCATCCCACAGTGATCGCTGGTTCACTATCGAAACCATCGTCCCAGATCGGGAATCGTCCCTCGCACAAAACATCTCGTTTCTTGCTCGAATCCTCCGCCGCTTCCAATTCTTTTTTTGTTCGCCGCATTGCACCTAAACCGAACAGCGCCCGTCTCTTGAATCTCCCTCAATTCCGCCACCGCGCCAAATCCGCTGCGTCTTTTGCCACAAGTTCACAACTGCTGCAATCTGGCACTGTCCGTGCCTTAGTAGTTTCACCATGCCAGCCCTAGCGGAAAAGCCAATCACCGAAGTCGCACGCAAAAATTTACCCATCTGTGTCCTCGACGACCAACTCGATCACGTCGAGCTCACCACCGACCGCCTCGAGCGCGCCGGATTCCCCACCGTGGGCGCCACCGACCCCCAGGAAGTCCTCCAGAAAATTCGCATGGGCGGCTGCCGCGTGGTCCTCGCCGATTTCAAAATGCCCGCCATGGACGGTCTCGCTTTCCTTGACAAAGCCCTCCAATGCGATCCCGGCGTCTATGTCATTCTCGCCACCGGCTTCTATTCCGTCGATTCCGCCATCGAGGCCATCAAGCACGGCGCCTACGACTATCTTTGCAAGCCCATTGACCACGCCCGCCTGGTGCGTTCTCTCGACGAACTCGCCGACCTATTTACCCAACGCTCGCAAATCCGCAATCTCGAAGATAAGTTGCGCGACAATCTCCAGTTCCACGGCATCGTCGGCAAGAGTCCGGCCATGCTCGAAATGTTCGACCTCGCCAAAAAAGTCGCCCGCCACTATTCCAACGTTCTCGTCTCCGGCCCCACCGGTTCCGGCAAGGAACTCGTGGCCCGCGCTCTCCATCAGATGAGTCCCGTTGCCCAGGAGCGTTTCGCCGTCTGCAACTGCTCCGCGATGGTCGATACTCTCCTCGAAAGCCAGCTCTTCGGCCACGTCCGCGGATCCTTTACCGGCGCCACCGACACGCGCCAGGGCCTCTTCGAATACGCCAATGGCGGCACCGTTTTTCTCGACGAGATCGGCGAGACTTCCCTGCCCATGCAAGCCAAGCTGCTCCGCGTCATTCAAAATCGCGAAATTCAGCGCGTGGGCTCGCCCGAAATAAAAAAACTCGACATCCGCCTGATCGCCGCCACCAATCGCGATCTCCGCGCCGAAGTCCTCGCCGGCCGCTTCCGCGAAGATCTTTTCTATCGCCTCAGCACCATCGAGATTCGCGTCCCCGGTTTGAACGACCGCCCCGAGGACATTCCCGTCCTCGTACATCATTTCCTGAAGAAATATGCCGAAGCTTACAGCAAAGTCTTCCAAGGCCTCAGCCGCCGCGCCCAGATTGCGCTGCTCCAGCATGACTGGCCCGGCAACGTTCGCGAACTCGAAAACGTAATCTCCAGCGCCGCCATCACCGCCTCCGCCGATTTTATTGACGTCGCCGATCTCCCCGAGCACTTGCAGCGTCCCCAGCGCCATGCCGTTGCAGCGCCGGGCGGCTCCTGGCGTCCCGTCCCGCTCGATGAGGTCCGCAAAGTCCACATTCAGCGCGTTCTCGAATTGTGCAGCGGCAATCGCGTTCGCGCCGCTCAGGTCCTCGGCATCGGCCGCACCAGTCTCTATCGTTTTCTGAAGCGGAATTCGAAGCAGGTCGCGGCCACCGGCGCCGCCTAGCTAGCGGTTTTCGTCAGGGCGCAGCTTCCGCGGCCCGGGCGATGGATTTCGAGCTGCCGCGCCACTTCCTTCAGCTTGCCGCGCGCCATCGCACTCCGCGGCCGCTCTTTTCACGTTCCTTGAATGCCAGCGCCTGCGTCCCGCGCCAGCCATCTCGCGTCGCGCACCTCACGGAACGTTTCACGATTTGAATTTCTGTTCCAGGGAGAGGTCCGATGACAGCCACAGCCTTCACTCACAGCCGCCACGAAATTCAAACCTACGCCGTGCTTCCCATTGAAGTCAGCGGACTCGACCGCCTCGGCCAGTTCTTCCGCGAGCGCACCAGCACCATCGACACCACCCAGTCGGCCTGCCGCTTCCTCGTCAAGGAAGACGTTACCCTCGAATCCGTAATTTCAATTCGCCTGGTCGCCACTCGCGGTGGCCTCGAGGAAGACGCGCGCCCCGCTCTCTTTCAGGTCTCGCACGCCGAGCACACATCCAAAGGCTGGATTCTCGACGCATCCCGCCTTCGCCCAGACGCCAGTTGGTCCATCCAATCTCCGCCGCCGGTCTTCCGCTAGAGATATTCTTCGCGCTCCCGATCCACCCGGACAAATTCGCCCAGGCCCATTTGGAGTGCGGCGGCTTGCCGCCGCTTTCCCCAGCCGAAGCTTGCTTCGGCGACGCTCGCGCGCCCCGTCCTCTTTCAGGTCTCGCGCGCCGAGCACACACCCAAAAGACTCGATACTCGACGCATCCCGCCCTCGCCCCGACGCCAGTTGGTCCATCCAATCGCCCCCGCGACCCTTCCGCTAGAAATATTCTTCGGTCTCCCGATCCACCAGGACAAATTCGCCCAGGCCTATTTGGAGTGCGGCGGCTTGCCGCCGCTTTCCCAAGCCGAAGCTTGCTTCGGCGCCGCCGCGCGCCTCACCCG
>JBAVQT010000289.1:0-6220 GCA_049694295.1 Candidatus Acidiferrales bacterium | reverse complement strand
GTGGCGGGTGGTGCGCAACTGCTTCAGTTGAGTTAATTATTCGGTCATCCGATGACCCAATCTGCTCGTTGGAACGATGGAGCCGCATTACCAACACCCGATGCTCGCTCGGTAACTCATGCCGGTTTTGTAGCGATGACGGAGCCGCGGCAGGTGCCGAGGGAACGCCGCAAAGTCTTCGCGCGCAACCCGCAGATACGCGAATTTGCGCGAACGACAGTGCCTCCGCAGGAGCAATGACCGAGCCTGCAATCGTCGGCGAGCCGCCTATGACGTCTCGAAGTGTCGGCCATGCTCGAAGCGGTGCGTCTCCAGCAATGCTGAGCACGGAGCTCATATCTTCGCGTGCTGCAGCAAGTTCAAACGCCCCGAAGGCTCCCAGAGCGGGCGCTTGTGAGCTGCGATTCGCCAATCCAGGTGATCGGCCGCTAAACAAGTCCAATTGCATTGTCATGCCCCGGTTTATAGAACTCATCTCCTTGGGTGTTTTCAAATCGTTCCAAGCAGGCAAAGTTGTGAAACGGCCGAGGACGAAAGCGTCGGTTATTCCCGTGTCCGAGATCCAGGCCGCAGGGACGCTTCTCGCGGGAAGGCCGGATGACAGCTTCATGTCAGCGCGAGTAGTTTCGACGAGCGCCGTCATGATTATTTGCCTATGGTTGTCTCGTTCTCGCCTTTGTTGCAGCATCCAACGCGCCAGTTGGGCTTCCACTTCCGATTCAACCCACTCGTCGAGCACCCCCTGGAGTTCCTTTCGCAGGTTCGCGATCTGGTTTAGACGAGTCAGTTCGAAAGACTCGATGGTTGCCCTCGAGGATGTGACTAGGTACTCAAGCGGTGGGCGCGGCGTGCGCATGCAGGAGCCTCCGATGGGGTCTTCAAGTCGGGATCGAAAAGCGCGACAAAAACGGCTGGACCATAACATGTTAGTACAGTGCAACAAGGGTACCGCTGGAATAGTACAGGCTCGGGCTGTTACGGGGCCCCGTGAAAATGACCGCCAGAACCGGCCGCGTCAGCATTGCGAAAGCAACGAGCGACTCGAACAAACTCCCGCCGGACCGTTGATTGGACAATTTGACCGTGCGATTCGCCTCCGCAGGTGGCCGATGAGCCGGGTCACTCGCATGCAGTTTTGTGAGGATGAAGAACTGCGTTCAAGCCAGTAAGTATGCCGTATTGCGGGGAGTGTTAGTGCTGAGACGAAGCACAAAATGTTTTTCGACCTGCGGAATAGCACGGAGGGAGGAGCAACGACGATGAAAGCAGAACCAAGCCGGATCGGCATAACCCGATTTAGAAGGGAACTGGGCAGCGGGAGTGCCATACCGTTGGGCTGGCGGATGGCATGGTACGAACCGCGGGCGCGGACCGGCATTTACTATCCGGCGCCGGCACACATCATTGCCCGCTGGTTGCGCGAAATCTCCTACCGTATTCGTCTAGCCATTGGATCGCGATCTATCGAGCACGCTGAACTTCTCGAGATGCAGCGCGCGAATCGCGAGCGTCAGCAACTTGCTGACGAATATGCCCGCGGTTACATGGCCGGCTGGAGGGAATGCTTCGAAACGTGCCTCACGGCCGTTGAAGAGGAACTCTCTCAGGGCGACGACGTTTGGGCTCTCGGATCAAATATCGTTATGGCGCCCGATAAGCCAGTCAGGAAAAACTGAGATGAAATCTGCCGAGATATTTGAAGCTTGCCATGGTCGTTATCGCAATCTCCGAGATTGGCTCGATGAAACCACCGGACAAATCCGCGCCATCGGCCTCGACATGCCTTCATCCGGATACCAATGGCGTCCGAGTCGCGGGCGCGCGTCGGAATATGTCGCGGACTTCGAGCGCATCGGACGCCAGGCTTTGCGCAGACAAGAGTGGAAGGGAAGGCGAAAGCTCTTCGACATCTATTACCTTCACGGCATGGACTACCGCAAAGCCATCACGTTGGTCGGCGTCGCGGAAGGTACGTTTGACTATTGGATGCAGGAGATTAAACGCGCAGTCGGCGCCGAACTCCTCCGCACTGGACTATTTCCGCCTGCTGAATATTTCCATTCCTGAAATCTGAATGGGTCTCCGACGGCTTTCCGTAGATCACCCGATCTCTCTTCGCTTGGAAGTCGAGACGAAGGTCCCTCGAACGGTCTCGAGTCAGAACTTCCGCTGATGATTGACGGCTGGAATTTGCGATCGCCGAGGAGCCGCACCGCATCAGCCCGGATCGAACCGCATCGATTCATTATATCGCGGTATCAAAGTTGGTTCTTGCGGTCGCTCGAACCGCGGAAGAGATACTTCAGAAGCGATAATCCCCCGGTGAGCGGCAACAAAACCGCCTGCGTGAGGAACGTCGTGCGCCGGTCGATTTTGTCATGCAGTGCGTCGGCCTCCGCCTGTTTCGATACCACCACCGCGACGATATACTTCGCAAAATCCACGCCACATTTGTCGCATTTCTCGCCGTGTCGTTGCTCGTGCGTGCACGCGGGGCAAAAAAAGCGAAGGGTCATGTGGCATCGCGGACAGAATCGCGCCACGTCGCGTGTCTTCGTGCCACATTTGGGGCAGTTGATCGCGGCAGTTTTCGCGACCTCGAAGCCGCCCACCGGCGGGCGCGGCAGGGCCTTGCTAGGAGCCTTGTTTCCGTCGCCGGGTGCTCCGTTTGACCCTGAGTTTGGACCGTTTCCCATGCTAAGAGTTTATCGGCCAAGCGAGTAGCATGCGGTAGTCCGCCGGTCAGCGTCGCCCTAGCCGTTACTGTACTTTCGTACAGGTTGGGTGGTGCGAATTCTGACGCCGCTTGTACTCGCGCAGGCGGGAGCTACGATTTCAGCATCACTTGATCTCAGCAATCGCGATGTGCGCGTCTTGCACTGCTGTGCAGCACCTATAGCACTTGCCCCTGGCGTCGCATTTCGATTCTTGCACTATCGTTCAAAATGAAAAATAATCCCTCCGGCCGCATCCGGCGCCGAGTCGAGTCGCTGTGCGGCGGGAGATTTGACGCATGGTTCGTAATTGTACCGCGCCCTTCGCATCGGTTTTCGTTCTAGCCCTTTTCGCCCCCTTTGCCCTCTCGCTTCCGCATTCCACGCTCGCCCAATCCTCAGCAACTCCAACTCCCTCCCTCACTCAGTCTCCGTCCGCCTTACCCGCCTACGATGTTCTTATCCAACACGACGTCCCCATGAAAACCCGCGATGGCATCATTCTATTTGCCGACATATACCGCCCGAAGTCGGCAGATAAGTTTCCAGTGATCCTCATGCGTACGCCCTACGACAAGAGCGTCGGCTGGGCAGTCGGGCCTGCCTTCAAGATCGTCCCACGCGGCTACGTTCTGATTATTCAAGACGTTCGCGGGCGCTACACTTCCGAAGGGGAATGGTATCCGTTCCGGCACGAACAAAATGACGGCTACGATGCCGTAGAATGGGCTGCCGCACTTCCGTATTCCAATGGCCAGGTTGGCATGATGGGTGCTTCGTATGTCGGCGCCACCCAGGTGCTCGCCGCAATTGCCCACCCGCCGCATCTCACCGCTATCGCTCCCAATATGACGGCCAGCAACTATCACGACGGCTGGACGTACCAGAGTGGCGCCTTTGAACAATGGTTCGATCAGAATTGGACCACGCAACTCGCGCAAAACACGCTGCAACGCGTAATCAGCGATAATACGAACGCCCTCGTGGGCGCGGGCACGCTTCCCCTTGCAAACTATCCGGTATTCAATTTCGGCCAACTCCCAGCCGACGCGCAGCTCACGGCTTCCATCGCGCCCTACTATTTGGACTGGCTTGCTCACCCTGACTACGACCAATACTGGAAGCAGTGGTCCATCGAGGAGCATTACTCGGAGATCGCCGTTCCCATGCTAAATGTCGGCGCCTGGTACGACATTTTTAACGGGGGCACGTTGCGCAATTATATGGGCGCAAAAGCCCACGGTTCCACGGAAGTCGCGCGAACCCAGCAGCATCTGCTGATCGAAATTGGTGGCCATGCTGGCTTCGGCCGTCGCATCGGCGATGTCGAGTTCGGACCGCATGCGCTCGAGAACGAGTACACCAACGTAATTCTCGACTGGTACGATTTCATCATGAAAGGTATCCACAACGAATTCGCCACCGACAAACCGGTCAAGCTCTTCGTCATGGGAGTCAACGAATATCGCCAGGAAGACGATTGGCCGCCGCCGCAGGCTCAACCGACCAAATATTTCCTACATTCTTCCGGCAAAGCGAATTCGCTCCGGGGCGACGGCTCGCTTTCCCCCACCGCGCCCAAATCCGAAACTGCCGACGCGTACGTCTATAACCCATTGAATCCAGCACCGACCGTGGGCGGCCCGCTCTGCTGCGATGCCGAGCACATGGAACCGGGCCCCCGCGATCAGCGCGCGGTCGAAAATCGTGACGACGTCCTCGTGTATTCCACCGGCCCGCTAGCTCAGGACCTCGAGGTTACCGGCCCCGTGACCGCCACAATCTTCGTCAAATCCAGCGCGGTTGATACTGATTTCACCGGCAAGCTCGTTGATGTCAGTCCGGACGGTTTCGCCAAGGACCTCACCGAAGGCATCCTGCGCATGCGCTATCGGGATTCGCCCGAGCATTCCACCCTCATGAATCCAGGTCAGGTCTACGAGATATCGCTCGACCTCTGGGCCACCAGCAACGTCTTTCTCAAAGGTCACTCGTTACGGTTGGAGATCTCCAGCAGCAATTTCCCCCGTTTCGATCGCAATCTCAACACCGGCGAAGAAATCAAATTCGCGCGGACATCCGTCTCGGCCACCAACACGATTCTCCACGACGCACAGCACCCATCCGCGCTCGTGTTGCCGATTATGCCGGCGAAATAGCCAGTGATGTTGCGACCGTATGGCGGCGGAGTTCAGCAGCCGAAACGTTGACCGGAACTACAGGCAGGAAATTGCGCCAGGGAATTGCGTCCCGGACCGGCAGCCAATTGAGCAGCCCTCGCCGACGAAGGTGGCAATTTGTGCGGGAATGCTGCGTTTATATGCTGGAGCTCGCCGCCTGCCGCGCGGATGAGTATCGGACCTTCTAGCGGAACGACGGAAACCTCAATTTCCGCCGAAACGTCGTGGATTCATCGTAGCGATTCTTCGACACCGGCCCGCGGCCGGCTCCCGCATGCGGCGCGCTGCACACCCGTCTGGTTGGGTCGGCCTTGGTCCCTGCCGCCCCCGCCGCCGCAGCCACCACCTTTTCCGTGGGCGGTGGCGCTAGCAACCGCGCGACGTGGCCCAACCTCTCGAGCTTGAATGGTTTTGCCATGCACACAATCGCGCCCAGTTGGTGCGCGCTTGAATAATCGCTCGGGTAAGCCGACTTCGTCGTCAAAACCACCGGGATTTGCTTCAGGCGTGGCGTTGTCTTCACGTGCGCGCACAACTCGTAACCAGGCAAATTCTCGCCTTCCACTTCCGCGATGATCAAAGCCGGCGTCATCAGGTCCAGCACCTGCCGCGCTTCTGGGCTGGTCGCCACCGCGATCACTCGATATCCCTCGACTTCCAGGTATGCCTTCATTGACCCTCGCAGCGCCGCCTCTGCGTCCACCACCAGCACCTGCAACTTCCGCGATTCGGCCTGCGCTTCTTCATTCGTTTCCGTCCTCGCCACCTGCGGCTCTTCAGTAACCAGTTTCCGGCCGCTAGCGTCCACCAGGTCGAGGCCGCTCCCCACAACTCCCAGCGCGATCGCCACTGCTGTCCGCCCATCTGGCAGTTCCACGATTCGAGCTACCCGCCCGCTCTGCTCCGCATGAATCGCGGTTGGTACTGTGCTGTACGGAAAAATCACCGCCACTTCCATTCCTCGGTAGTAACCCTCCTGCTCGGTAAGCACCAGCAGCCCATCGCGTGATACGTCCACCGTTGTCGAAATCTCGTCCGGGCCGCCCCGGGTCACGTTCACGCCGCGTACTCGCACCGGCGCCGAAATCAGCGCACGCCGCCTCCGCCTGCGGTCCTCGTTGCGTCCGGTCTTTGCCGCTCCCTCCGCAGCAATCGCGTCGGACCTCGTCGGCAGCTTCTCCGTCGCGCTCATTCCTTCCGCCACGGCCTCGCCAGCGTTGGTCTCCGCCAACGTTTGGCTGTCTGAGCCAGCGTCCTCGTTTTCAGCCGCTAGCGCGTTTCCCGCGGTCAAGCACTCCGCGCTGTCGCCACCACGTAATGCCGTCA
>JBAVQT010000288.1:0-3419 GCA_049694295.1 Candidatus Acidiferrales bacterium | reverse complement strand
GTCGGAAACTTATACGCAGGCGGTAAACTCGGAAGTACGGAATGCGGCGTTTCTGACGAATAATTTCGATGGATTCAGTTTGAATTTTGCGTCGCTCAGCTACCAGAACTATCTGACGGTGGCGACGACGACGACGGCGGAGAACTCCATCACGCTGCGAAGCGCGCCGGAAGCGCGGTTCGGATCGGTGGACCAGGCGCCGTTTCGCGGTGTGCCGCTTTATTTTTCTTTCGACGCTTTCGTCAGCGGCGTGCACCGGGGAGAAGGGGTGACGCCGTTTGAGACGCCGGCCTTCGTGGAGCGGAACGAATTCGCTCCGACGGTGACGATGCCGCTGCATTGGGGGCCATGGCTCGACGTGACGCCTTCGTTCACGTTTCGCAGCACGCATTACGGCGGGCAACTGCAAAACGGAAGTTTCGTGAACGTAGGATTTTTCCGTAACACGGAGGAATTTTCGCTGGATCTGCGGCCGCCGTCGATCGAGCGCGTGTGGGGCGGCAAATCGAGCAAATGGAAACACGTGATCGAGCCGCAGATCGTCTACAACTACGTTTCGGGCGTGAACGATTTTGGACGCTTCGTGCGATTCGACGAGGACGAAACGCTGACCGACACGAACGAAATTGAATACGGACTGACGCAACGGCTCTACCGCAAGACGGCGGACGGAGACACCGAAGAGTTCGCCAGTTGGAGCCTGAAGCAGAAATATTTCTTCGATCCGACGTTTGGCGGCGCGCTGGTGCCGGGACAGCGAAACGTTTTCCAGGCGCTGGATTCGCTGACGCCATTTGCATTCGCTGACGCGGTGCGAAGATTCTCTCCGATCGTGAGCGACATGAAAATCGAACCGGGGAAACGGTACGACGCGGAATTCATCGTCGATTTCGATCCGCAGCGGGCGCAAATGACGGCGATCGGCACGCTGCTGAAGCTGAAACCTTACAAGGAGTCGTTTTTGACACTAGCGCATTTTTCGACTCTGAATTTCACACCGAACACCGCGCCCCCGCCGGCCGATCTGGAGGGCCGCTCGGACCAGATTCGCGGGCTCATCGGATACGGCGATCTGACGCGGCCGGGATGGAACGCGACGCTGGGAGCCAGCTATGATTTTTCGCAAGGGGAGTTTCAGAACCAGATCGTGCAGGTAGGTTACAACGGATCGTGCTGTGGGTTGGGATTCGAGTATCGCAAACTGTCGTTCGGACAAGTTCGAAATGAGAACCAGTTTCGGATCGTGTTTCTGATCGCGAATCTTGGATCGGTGGGGAATTTGCGGCGGCAGGAAAAGATTTTCTAGGGCTGGGAGATTTTCTGGCGATGACGGCAGAAGGCGCAGAGGAAATCGCGCGGCTTTCGATCGAAGAAGCAGGGCGGCTGCTGCGGCGGAAAAAGATTTCGGCTGTGGAGCTGACGGAAGCGGCGCTCGGGCAAATCGCGCGGCTGAATCCGGAATTGAACGCATTCATCACGGTGACAGGAGAACACGCGCGGCAAGCGGCGAAGATCGCCGATCGCGAGATCGCGCGAAAGCGCTGGCGCGGGCCTCTTCACGGCATACCTATCTCACTCAAAGACAATATCTGGACGCGCGGGATTCGCACGACGGCGGGATCGAAACATCTGGTGGATTACGTGCCCAAGGGCGACAGCGAAGTGGCGGCGCGATTGGCGGACGCGGGCGCGATTCTGGTGGGCAAGACAAATCTGCACGAGTTTGCGTGGGGCGTGACGACGGAGAATCCCTGGTACGGCACGGCGCGGAATCCCTGGTCGCGAGATCGAATCACGGGTGGATCGAGCGGCGGATCGGCCGCGGCCGTGGCGACGGGGATGGGATTTGCGTCGGTGGGGACGGATACAGGCGGATCGGTGAGAATTCCGGCGGCGCTGTGCGGAGTGGTCGGGTTGAAGCCGACATTTGGGCTGGTGAGCGTGGAAGGAGTGTTGGCGCTGGTGGAGAGCATGGACCACGCTGGACCGATCGCACGAAGCGTTGGGGACGCCAGCATTATGCTGGAGGCGATTGCCGGAGCGTGGCCGAGGGGCGCGGCGAGGCCGGACTACCGGAAATTGCGGCGGAAGAAACCGCGGAAATTCGTGGTGGGCTGGCCGAAAGAATATTTTTTTGAGCATGTGGCCGAGGATGTGATGAATGCGGTGAAGGCGGCGGCGAAGACGTTGCGCGCGCTCGGCGGACGCGTGGAGGAGGTTTCGCTGCGGAGCTTGAAGGAGATGACCGGGCCCAGCACGACGATCGCGCTGGCCGAGTCCGCGCGCTATCACGCGTTGCAAGGATTTTTCCCGGGGCGGGCAGCGGAATATAGCGCTGATTTGCGAGGGCGGCTGGAGCTGGGCGCTGGAATTCGAGCGGTGGATTATCTGGCGGCGATCAAGCAGCGGCGCGAGGTGGCGCGAGAGTTTGACAAAGCGTTCGAGCGGGTGGATGTGATTGTGGCGCCGACGACTCCGGTGGCCGCGCCGAAAATTGGGAGCGCGGAGGTGACGATTGGCGGGAAGAAAGAGCCGGTGCGAGCGGCGCTGCTGCGGCTGAACAGGCCGGCGAATTACACGGGGAATCCTGCGATCAGCGTGCCGTGCGGGCTGACGCGCGAGGGATTGCCGATTGGATTGCAGCTGATCGGGCGGCGATGGGGCGAGGCGGAATTACTGGCGATTGCGCAGGCGTACGAGGATGCGGCGGGATTTGGGAACGCTCCGGTTTGAAGGCGGTTTCTTTTAGGTTCGCACCTCCACTGCAGATTCCTCGCGATGAATTCCTCCATGTTCCGAAGATTTGACTTGCTCCACTTCCACAACATCAGCGGTCTGGCGGCTGAATGGATTGCGGAAAAAGCGGAGCCGGAGGCTTGTTTGAGTGCGGCGGTGTTGTCCGCCGATTGAGCGAGCGCCGAAGCGAGCTTCGGCTTGTGAAAGCGGCGGCAAGCCGCCGCACTCCATATAGCGCGGATGGCGTGGTAGAGCGCGGAAGCGCGCCTGGACATTGCATGAGCCATTGGCCGGCGATCCAGGCGAAGGCGCCTACGGCGAGGCCGGCGATTACGTCGGCTACATAGTGGTAGCGGCCATAGACGGTGGAGACGCACATGGCTACGAAGAACGGGAGGCAAATCCAGAAAAGCCAGGGACGGTAGCGGCGTGCGGCGAGGATGGCGACCATCGAGCCGGCTACGTGAGCGGAGGGGAACGCGGCGCCATGGACGCGGCCGAAATGCTCGATCAGTCCGATGGCGCGGGTGAAAAATCCGCCGGTGAGAGTTTTGGTTTGGAGCGAAGCCAGCGCGAAATAGGGACTTTCGGTGGGGAAGAGGATTGAGATGGCGTAGACGGTGTTGTGCGCGATGGCCGTGGAGGCCATCACGGTCCAGAAGGCGACGCGTTCGCGCGCCGCG
>JBAVQT010000287.1:0-5016 GCA_049694295.1 Candidatus Acidiferrales bacterium | reverse complement strand
GGCGGACGCATTGGAGGCCCGGATACAACGCGACGTGGCGGCCGGGCTGACGCCATGCTTCGTCTGCGCTTCGGTAGGAACCACTTCCACGAATGCGATGGACCCGGTGCGCCGGATCGCGGAGATTTGCGGCGCTCGCGGAATCTGGCTGCATGTCGACGCAGCCATGTCTGGCAGCGCCGCGCTGTGCCCTGAATTTCGCTGGATTCAAGACGGCGTCGAACTGGCCGATAGCTACGCGTTCAATCCCCATAAATGGATGTTCACAAATTTCGATTGCGACTGTTTTTACGTCGCCGATCGTCGCTCGCTGACTCGCGCGCTGGGAATTTTGCCCGAGTATCTGCGCAATCAGGCGAGCGAATCGGGAGAAGTGATCGACTATCGCGACTGGCAGATTCCGCTCGGGCGGCGATTCCGCGCACTGAAGCTCTGGTTCGTCATTCGGCACTACGGCGTCGAGGGGTTGCGGCATCACATCCGGCGGCACGTCGAGCTGGCGCAGAAATTCGCCGGGTGGGTGCGCGAAGACGCGCAATTTGAGCTGGCCGCGCCGGTGCATCTGAATCTGATCTGCTTCCGCCATCGCGGCGGCGATGCGGTGAATCAGGCCATGCTGGATGCGGTCAATCGCAGCGGCGATCTTTACCTGACGCACACCAGGCTCGGCGGAAAGCTGACCCTGCGATTTTGCGTGGGCCAGACGAGCACGGAGCTGCGGCATGTCGAGCGCGCCTGGCAGCGGATTTGCGAGGAAGCTGGGGTGGCCGCTGCGCGAACCGAATCGACGCCGGCGCAGCCCCAGCCCTGAGCAATATTCACGAGCCAGCCGCGAGCCAGCCACGAGCGAACTCCCATTGCGCTCCACACAACCCACGGAATTCACAGCCCCAGCCCAACGCGGCTTATCTGCTAGGATAGCGGACGATATGCGTCCTATTTGGGTGATCGCTCATCGAGGCGCCTCCGGCTACGCGCCGGAGAACACGCTGGCAGCCTATCAGCGCGCTCTCGAAGTTGGCGCCGGCTTCATCGAGACCGACCTGCATCTCACGCGCGACGCGCGCTTCGTCGCGATGCACGACGCCACGCTCGACCGCACCACCAACGGCCACGGCGCGGTCAGTGAATTCTCGCTGGCCGAGCTGCGGGAGCTGGACGCGGGCATGTGGTTTGACCGCAGTTTCATGGGCCAGCGAATTCCCACGCTCGAGGACATTCTGGCATTCGCGCAGAAGCAAGATGCGATTTTCTACCTGGAACTGAAATTCGACACCGGCATGGGCATGGACTCGTCGCTGGCGGGCGCGCTGCGCGGCGTCGACAACGCTTCGCGCACCGTGGTGATCTCCTTCGATCCGCGGCAGGTTGAAAACGTTCGCAAATTCGACCCCGGCATCATGACCGGACTGCTGGTGGAAAAATCCGGGGGCGACTGCGTGCAGTTGGCCGTGGCGCTGGGCGCGCGCCAGGTCTGCCCGCGCTCCGATTTGATCACGCCCGAGCTGATCGCGCAGGCTCATGCGGCGGACCTCCGCGTCGCCACCTGGACCGTGGACGACGAGCAGGAAATGAAGCGAGTGATTGGGGCGGGCGCCGATGGCGTGATGACGAATTTCCCGGACCGCTTGCGCGCGCTGACCTTCCCTCTGTAAATTCCCGGCGAAAAAATCTAGGCGAGCTGAGCGAAGAGCACGGCAAATTGCTCGAGCGTGAGCTGTTCGGCGCGCGCGTCGAGGCGCAGGTGCGCGGCCGCCAGCGCCTGCTCAATGTGCTCAGCGGGCGCGATGGCGCGCAGATTATTCTTGAGCGTCTTGCGTTTCTGCCCGAAGCAGTGATGGATGAATTCGAGAAATCGAGTTTCGTCGCCCACGCGGAGCGAGGCTCGCTCGCCGGGTAAAGTCAATTTAACGAGCGCCGATTTCACTCGCGGCGGCGGCTGAAACGCGCCTGGCGGCACGCGTAGCGCGATTTCTGGCTTGGCATAGAATTGGCAGAATGCCGAGAGCGATCCGTACTCGCGATGGCCGGGATGCGCTGCCAGGCGCTCGGCCACCTCGAGCTGAATCACGATGTGCAGGGAGCGAACCAGGCTGGCGCACGAGAAAACATGCTTGAGGATCGGCGTGGTGATGTAGTAAGGCAGATTGCCGTAAACGCGAAATCGCTCTCCGGCCGCGAGCGCCGCCAGATCGAGCGCCAGCACATCTCCTCCGGCGATTTCGACATTCGGCCATTCGTCCGTGGCGCGCTCGCGTAGCCACGGCAGCAGGCGATGGTCGGTTTCGATCGCCACCAGCCGGCGCACGCGCGGCGCCAGCAGCTCCGTCATTTCGCCGTGTCCGGCGCCAATTTCAATCCAGGTCTCCGTCGCATCGAGCGGCAGAGTATCGAGAATTCGTTTGCGCCAGCCGGGATTGCCCAGAAAATGCTGGCCGAGCCGTTGCCTAGGCATGAGCGTGCGAGTGTAGCAACGCGCGCCGCCGCCGACAAATCAATGCAGGGGAATTCGCTCGCGCGCCAGGGCGAGCCATCGCGGAGTGGCACGATGAGCCGATGTAGCCCGCCGATTTGCGCTTACTGCTGCCAGCCGCCTCCGAGCGCCTGGTAGATTTGCACCAGCGCCTGGAGTTCGTTGAGCTGCGCCTGAGCCAGCGTCAGCTCGTCGGAGAAGAGGTTCGTCTCGTTGGTGAGCACTTCGAGGTAGTCGGCGACGCCCGCCTTGAATCGCGTCTCGGAGAGGTCGGCCGCATCGCGCGCGGAAGCGGTGAGGCGCTCCTCTTGAATTCGAAACTCGCGGGTTTTCTGATACGCGATCAGCGCGTTCGACACATCGCGGAACGATCCCTGAATCGTCTGCTGGTAGGTAAGCACCATCTCCTGGCGCTGCGCTTCGGCCAGCCGCACATTCGACCGCAAACGCCCGCCCTCGAAAATCGGTTGCGTTAGCCCTCCGGCGAGCGTCCATATTCCCGCAGGACCGCTGAAAAGCTTGGTCAGCGCGGGGCTTTCGAAACCGGCAGTGCCGGTGAGCGAAATGTCCGGAAAATAGGCGGCGCGGGCCACGCCGATCTGCGCGTTGGCGGCGATTAGATTCGCTTCGGCTTCGCGAATGTCGGGTCGGCGCTCGAGCAACGCCGAAGGGATTCCGGCGGGAACTTCGGGCGCGTGCGGCTGCTCGGTTAACTTCAGTCCGCGCGGAATGGAGCCCGGATTATTTCCCAGCAGCACGCTGAGCGCATTTTCCTGCTGGCCGATCTGCCGCTCGAGGTCGGGGATCTGCGCGCCGGCGGTATAGACCAGTTGCTCGGCCTGGCGTTGGTCCAGCATGGTGTCGATTCCCTGGTCGGTGAGCTCGCTGGTGAGCTTCAGCGATTCCGTTCGCGAAGAATAGGTGCGCTTGGCGATTTCGAGCTCGAGATCGAGTTCGCGAAGCTGAAAATAGCCGCTCGCGACGTTGGCCACCAGCGTTGCGGCCACCTCCTGCTGCGCCCACTGCTGGGCCAGCAGCTTGGCGCGCTGCTCTTCGGTGGCGCGGCGATACTTCCCCCAAAAATCCAGATCCCACGCCGCCGAGGCGCTCGCCGTGCCTTGGGTGACTTCGTACGCCGGAATCGGGCCCTCGGCCGCGCCCCGCACGCTGGCGATGTTGCCGCTGCCGGAAAGAGTCGGGAATTGATCGGCTCGGGTGATACCCAGCTGTGCCCGCGCCTCCACCACCCGCGTGGCCGCGATGCGCAGGTCGTAGTTATTTTTCAGCGCCGTGCGAATCAGGCCTTGCAGCTCCTGATCCTGAAAGACGTCCCACCATTTTTCGTCGGCCAGCGAAGCGGCAGCATTGGCCGCCGCTTGATCCTCCGGAAGCCCGCGATACGCGGTGGGAACGTCCACATCCGGCCTTTTGTAATTCGGGCCCACCGAGCAGCCGGCCAGGAACACCAAGCCCGCGACAAAACTGAATCCCAGGAACAGAGCAGCGCGATACCCGCGAAAATTTCCAGTCATTCTCTTAGTCTCCGAGTCCGGGCTGAGGAGCAGGATGACCGGCGGCGGGAGCATGTCCGGCCCGGAAGAAGGAGTAGCGATCGAGCACCTTTTCCTGAAACTCTTCGAGGTACAGATAAATGGCCGGTGTGATGTAAAGGGTGATCAGCTGCGAGACGATCAAGCCGCCCACCACTACCAGCCCCAGCGGACGGCGGGAGGCGCCATCGGCGCCAAACCCGAGCGCGATCGGCAGCGCCCCGAGCAGCGCCGCCATGGTGGTCATCATGATCGGCCGGAAGCGTTCGATGCTGGCTTCGTGGATCGCGTCGTCGTCTTTCAGGCCCTGCTGCACGCGTTGTTGCGCGAAGTCCACCACCATGATGCCGTTTTTCTTCACGATGCCCATCAGCATGAACATGCCGATGTAGGCGTAGAGCGAAGCCTCCGCGCCAAAGAGCCACAGCGTCAGTAAGCCGCCAAAAAGAGCCACGGGCAGCGAAGAGAGCACCGTGATCGGGTGCAGATAGCTCTCATAGAGAATCGCCAGAATGACGTACATCACGAAGAACGCCAGCACCATCAGAATTCCCAGGCTGGAGACAGTGTTTCGGAACACCAGGGCCTCGCCCTGCAGCTCTCCGCGAACGTCCGGCGGCAGAATCTGCTTGGCGGAATTCTGGACGTAATCGGTGGCTTGTCCGATGGTGAAGCCAGGCTTCAGGTTGAAATAAAGGGTGACGCTGGTGAACTGGTTGATGTGGTTCACGGCCTGCGGGCCGAGCACGGTGTGCCAGGTGGTAAGAGCGTTGAGCGGGATCACGCGGCTGCCGTCATCGCTCTTGATGTAAAGCCGGCTAAGGTCGTCGGGTATCGAGCGATCGTTGTCCTGCACTTCCAGAATCACCTGGTATTGGTCGGTGGGCCTTTTGATCAGGTAGCTGTAGTTTTGCGAGTAGGCGTTGTGGAGCAGCGTGAGGATGCGGCTTTCCGAGACGCCGTACAGCTTGGCCTGATCGCGCAAAATATCCA
>JBAVQT010000286.1:0-2301 GCA_049694295.1 Candidatus Acidiferrales bacterium | reverse complement strand
TGAGAAAGGTGAGTCCGATCTGGACCTGTCCACCGAGACGGACGCCGAGGTAGTTGACGCAGGTCATTAGGACAAGCGCGACCACGGCCAGTGGTTGAGCCCACGTGAAAACGAAGTTCGAAGCGTGACCGCCGAAAAACGGAAGATGCATGTGGAAAGTCCAGATCGGCGTGGCCACGATCGGAAAGAGGAAGGCGAGAAACCGCAACAATCCCGCGGCGATAGACGCTGCGGACGCCGGACGTCCGACGATGGAATGCATCCAGCCGAAGAGAAAACCCCAGACCGGACCGAAGCCGCGGCGAAGATAGGCGTATTCGCCGCCCGCTTCGGGAATCGCAGCGCCGAGCTCGGCATAGCTCAGGGCGCCAAACATCGAGAGCAAACCGCCGACAATCCAAGCGGCGAAAACGATGGAAGCCGAGCCCGCTTCGCCGGCCATTTCGGCGGGCTTGAGGAAAATGCCGGTGCCGATCATGGTGCCGACGACGATGGCGGCGGCGGCCCAGCCGCCCAAGCCGCGGATCAGGCCGAGCGGTTGCTTGGATGGCGCGCTGTCTGCGATGAAATCCTCCGTTTGTCGAGCCGAGCTGCGTTTCGCGCCTGCTGCCGTGCCGCGATTATCGAACGCTCGCGGACGCTCAGCGAGCGATCATGGAATATTCGCCATAGGCAGCGCCGCCGGCGCGCGCCCGCCCAAGCTGGCGAGCGAACCAACCGCAAACGTGACGATGGTTCCCGCCATGGCGTACCAAGTCCAGGCGAGCGGCGTCCACTGATGGACTGCGATCATGGCTAGCAATCCCGCGACAAATCCTATCAGTGCGCCGCGTTCGTTGGAGTGGCGATTCCAAGTGCCGAGCAAGAAAACTCCCAGCAGCGCGCCGTAAGTGATGGATGCAATGGTCAGACCAGCCACCAGGACTGGTCCCCATTTTACGAAACCGAGAGCGACCAGCACCGCGCCCCATGCTAGCGTGACCCACCGCGAGCGCTTGACGGATCGCGCTTGCTCGCCACCGGCGGCGCCTCCGACCGGTCCGGCGCGGCGGCGGCGCAGATCTATCATGCTCGACGAGGCGAGCGAGTTCAACGAACCGCTGGCGTTGGACATCGCAACTGCAAAGATCGCCGCGAGGACCAGGCCGGCGAGGCCATGGGGCATGTCGTGCACGATGAAGGCGGGGAAGATGCGGTCGAGATCGCCGCCTGGCACGGCCACGCCAAAATCGCGCGCGTAGACGAAGAGCATTACGCCGATCACCAGAAAGAGAGCGAACTGAAAAAAGATAATCACGCCGCTGGCGAGCAGGGCTTTTTTACTGTCGCGTTCGTTGCGCGCGGAGAGCAGCCGCTGGACCATGGTCTGATCGGTGCCGTGGCTGGCCATGGTGAGGAAAGTGCCGCCCAGAATGCCGGCCCAGAAGGTGTAACTCTGCGTGAGGCTGAAGGCGAAATTGAAGACGCTCAATTTACCACCAGCCATCGCGGCGGTCTGCGTGACGCTGACCCAACCGCCGGGAATTTTGTGGAGCAGCAGGAAAAAGGCGGCCACCGATCCGGTGATGTACAGCGCGAACTGAATTACATCGGTCCAGATGACCGCGCGCATGCCGCCTTCAAAGGTGTAAAACATGGTGAGGACGCCGACGATGAGAATGGAAACGCGATTGTCGGTGCCGAACGCGACGCTGACGACTTTTCCGATGGCCGCGATGCGCACACCTTCGGCGAGGGCGCGGGTAGCCATGAAAACGAGCGCGGCAGCCGACTTCATTCGCGAGCCAAATCGCTTCTCCAAGAGCTGGTAGGCCGTGTAGAATTCGCCCTGGAAATACTGCGGCACCAGAACGATGCACAGCACGACGCGGGCGATCAGATAACCCAGTACGATCTGCATAAAACCGAGATTTCCGCCGTAAGCGATCCCCGGAGTGCTAATGATGGTGAGCGTGGACGTCTCGGTGGCGACGATGGAGCAGGCCAGGGCCCACCACGGCGCAGTGCGGCCGCCGAGAAAATAGTCGCGCAGATCTTTTTGCCCGCGGCGAAACTGGGCGCCAAAGAGGGTGATGCCCGCGAGGTAGACGATCAGAATGACGAAGTCGAGGTGGCTGATCTGCATTTTTCCGCGGAAGCGGGACGGGCGATGCTAACTGCGGCGCGAGAAAACTGTCAAGCAAGGTAAACGAAATGTAGCTGCAAAGTGAGAATGTCCTGTTTGTGCAAAGTAGGAATGTCCGGTTCCATGGGTGGCCGAGGGGCCAATGGAAACGGAGCGAATCGCCTTGAGCCAACGAG
>JBAVQT010000285.1:0-5221 GCA_049694295.1 Candidatus Acidiferrales bacterium | reverse complement strand
CGTATCAATCGCATAGTTTTTTCCGTTGAAGAGCGCGTGGAACGGCAAATAGTGCAGCACTCCGTGAGGAACGATTACCAGATGGCGCGTGTGCGCGCCGATAATATTTCGTAGCGGCGCGAAAAGTTCGTCGTGCAGTTGCTGAAGATGCGCTTGCGTTGCTTCGAGTAACGGTTTCTCGAATGTTTGCACGTACTGAGAGCCAAGATGGAATTTGGAAATTTGAAAATGGAGCATGCGAATTACATTTGCGACGCGCGACACGAGAGTAACGGGGACGATTTCAATTCCATCACTCGTTATAATCGCGGCGACGAACCGATCTTTCACGGCGAAATATTCGATGAGCGCGGCATCGCGCGGCAAAGCATCGCGAATATTCTGCAGCGACATTATCGCCGGTGCCAAATGAGAACCGCTCAGCGACGGCGAGGAAGGCAATTCGCGAAGAGCGCGAACCAATTCATTCTCGTGGGCCAGCGCCTGCTGCTGAAGTTTTCCGATACGCTCGGGTGACGGGTCCTCGGCTCGCAATTGTTCCTGTTCGATGCGGCGATAATACCAATTCAACTCCTCGCGCATTTCGCGAACGCGGCGCACCAGATCGCTTTGTCCCGCGTCGGGCGCCGGCAACGTGTGGCCGTGTTGCACCAGCGACTCGGCGAAGCTGCGCGATTTCGCCAGCTCCATATAACCGAACGATTCTTCGGCGGATTTCACACTGGCGGCATCCTGCAAACACAGTTCGACGAGGCATTCGTAAACTTCCAGGCGATTTTTCATGAAAGCGATTTTTATTTCTTCGCCATGCAAACTGCTTCGCAGCGTCTCGAGCGCTTCGCGCGCGCGCTGAAACGACTGGTAAGCGCTCGCGGAATCTCCGTCGGCCTGCTGAATCTGGCCCATCAGAAACTCCGCCTGGTAACGCAGCACGGGAGCTTCGAGTGAAGCGAGCCGCTCCAGAGCGCGCTCGCACGCTGCGCGCGATGCGGCAAGATCGCCCGTTCGCAGAGAGAGCCGCGCGAGCAGCAGATGACAGAGCACGGCTTTGCCGGGGAGAAATGACGAGTCGAAGAATTCAGCGGCGCGCAGGCAAAGGCGGCGGGATTCAAAGAGACGGGCTTCGCCAAAAAGCACCACGGCCTGATAGAGATCGATCAGCCATGGCCAGACGAGATTTTTCTCGCGCAGAAATTTCGGCCGCGCCTCCGCGAATAATTCAAGAGAGCGAATCGCCTTTCCAAGCTGGCTGTAGGCCATCGCTTCGTTGGCCTGGCATTTCGCCTCCTCATAGCCCATTCCAAGTTTTTGAAAACGCGCATAACCTTCGTGCGCGGTGTCTCTGGCCTCGGCGCTCAAATTGAGTTCGAGATATATTTCCGACAGGTCCAGATAGCAGAGCGCCATCACGTAAGCGTCGCCGTTTTTTTCGCATTCCGCGCGCGTGGCGCGCAACATTTCGATCGCGCGGCCGTATTCACCGCGCAAATAATAAAGGTAGGCGATGTTGTAGTCGCTTTGCGTGACCAGCAGCGTCATGCCGTGCTTCACGCACATTTCGCGTGCGCGCTGATACGACGAGAGAGCCCGGGGAAAATCATTCAGAGTGATGAGGCAGACCGACATATTGTAAAGCGCAACGGCCAATCCCTCGGAATCGTGAAAAGGCAGCAACGCTTCGTAGGCGCGCTGGTAACAAGCGAGGCCTTCCTCGAAACGATCTTGCCGGTGATAAATATTTCCAACGTTGATTTCGACATGCGCGAGACGCTGTTCGTTGCCGAGCTCCTGAAATATTTTCTTCGCGTTTTCGGCTGCGGCGAAAGCTTTGTCGTATTCGCCGAGCAGGATGAACGCTTGAATCGAGGGAATCAGCGTTCGAGCTTCCTCTTCGGAATTGCCGATTTCGCGAAATATTTCGATAGCCTGAGCGTGAAATTCCAGCGCCCGGTGATTGTCGCCGAGGATGCTTAGGGCATTTGCCTTATGGCGCACGCTGCGGCCCAGCGCCTCGCGGTTGCCGATGTTCCGCGCGATTACGATGGCGCATTCCGTGAGCGCCAGCGCTTCGAGAGTGTTGATGCGCAGTCTGGCTCGCACCACATCGTTGAGCTGTTGCAAAGCGTTTTCGCGAAAAAAGCGGCGATGCGCGGAGAAATACTTTTGCCGCGCTTTCTCCGTGGCGAGACCGGCCAACTCGCGTAATATCTTTTCCGAAAACGCGGGTTTTGGCGCAGCTGCGTTCACGACAGCCCTACTTCCAACAATCGCTTGCGCAAGCGCTCCAGGCACCGCTGGCGAATGAATCCGATCGAGCCGGCCGCGATCCCCAGGGTTCTAGCTACCTCCTGATACGGGCGCACCGGCTCTTCGAAGAAGAGCATGCGGATCAATTGTTCGCAACGCGGAGGCAATTCAGCAATCGCCTGGCGCAGTCCCTGCTCTTCTTCCGCTTGCTTGAGAAGTTCCTCGGCTTTGGGCGCGATGCTCTTCTGGAAGACTTCGTCGCCGGGATCGGATAATTCCACGCGTCGCTGCTGGCGCTGCCGGTGAAAGCACTTGTGCGCGGTGACTTGCATGATCCATTTCGGCAGAGCTTTGGGCTTTCGCAACTTTTGCAACTGCGAGAGCAGTTCGAGGCAGACCGATTGAAAGATGTCGGCCGAATCGTCCGTTGAAAAACCGTACTTCACGGGTATGGAATAGATCAGCCGTTTGTATTTGTCTATGAGCGCAAACCAGGCTTCTTGATTGCCTTTCAGGCACTCTTCCACCAGACGCGCATCGGGCCACGCGTTGAGTCTTTCATCCGGAGTAGAAACCTGGAAAGGAGCCATCGGCCCTGTGCCCGCCTGAGTTAACGAATGTAGAGCTCGTCGATGTTCCACAGCGTGTAGGGATCCAGGATGGCCGGTTGAAAATTGCCGACGCGATCGCTGGCGCCCACCAGAATGTCCGGGCTTACCAGGCAGATCACGGGCAATTCTTCGGCGACGATTTCCTGCACTCGGTCGTACAGTTTTTTCCGCTTTGCGTAATCGAGTGCGATCAATTGCTGCTGCATGAGGCGATCCATTTCCGCTTCCCACGGGGTTGCGGGTTGAGTTTCATTGGGATGCCAGAGGTGCGTGTCACCGTTGGACAGCCAGACATTCATTTCGGAAGTCGGGTCGGCGTCGCCGCTCACCAATCCCATCACCGCGGCTTCGTAATCATCGGTGGTCAACAGGCGATTGACCATGGCGTGAAATTCCAGCGACACGACATGAACGTTCATTCCCAACTGGCTCAGATCGTTTTGAATGAGCGTCGCGATTTTCACGCGTTGAGCGTTTGAGGAGCTGGTGAGAATCGAGAATTCCACCGGGCTACCGCGAGAGTCGAGCAGCGTGCCATCGCTTTTCCAGGAAAAGCCGGCGGATTTGAGGAGGTCGCGCGCTCGCTGCAAAGATTTCGGCGGCGCGGCGATCTTCGAATCGATCCACAGCTTGTTGCCCGGCGTTACCTGAGTCCACAGGGGAGTGGCGCGCCCGTTGTAAACCAGTTTCACGATGCTCTGGCGATCGATGGCCGCCGAAACGGCCTGCCGGAAGCGCACATCCTGAAACCAGGCTTGCTTGCGCGCAATTTCGGGCAACGCCCTGGACGACAAGTCGTTGAGATTGAAAAAAAAGAAATTGTATTCGAGGCCGGCGCCCAGATCATCAAGATGATAGTGTTTTGCCGCGGCCTGCTTCTGCAGCACCGCGTAATTTTCGGCGCTGAAGCGGCTCAAGACGTCGGCATCGCCGGCCTGAAAGCGCAGCACCTGCGCGTCTTCACTGGTGACGAATTGGAAGACGACCTCGTTCAGGTACGGCAACTGCGTGCCGCTGCGATCTTGCTTCCAATAATAGGGATTGCGCTCCAGCACGATTCGCTGGCCCGGAACATACTCCTTCAAACGAAACGGACCCAGACCTGCGAACTGACTTGGCGCCATCGAAAGCGGCCAGGCATCTGAGAAAGATCCGCCACGATAAGCATTCTCCAGCAAATGCCGCGGAAGGATCGCGAGTCCGTCGAAAAGGCGCTCGGCGGCGGCGTAGGGTTGAGCCAATTCGAAGCGCACGGTGTAATCGTCCACTTTCTGGACCACCAGCGGTTTTCCGCCGACCACGAGCAGATCGCGCTGCGGCGAATCGATTTTTTCGTCGAGGTACAGCCGAAAGCTGAAGACGACATCGTCCGCGTCGAGCGGCTGGCCGTCGGAAAAGCGCAGGCCGCGGCGAAGGCGCAGCGTGTATTGGCGTCCATCGCGCGAGGCGGTCCACGATTTGGCGAGCGCGGGCTCCGTTTTCTGCGTTTGGCGATTGATATGGATGAGGTCGGCGGTGAGGCAGCGAATAATATCCCGAGAGGATGCATCCACGGCGAGAACCGGATTCAGCGTTTTCGGCTCGGATCGCAGCGTGACCATGAGGCGCCCGCCCGAGCGGCCCGGGGCATTGTCGGTGACCATGCGCTCTTCAGCGGTCTGAGCGAGCAACGGCAGCGAGGCCGCTGCCATGCAAACACACAGCAACGCAAGCGCGGCGACGCGTTTCCCAAGTTGAGCTTTCGCCATACGTTCAACTCTTAGCAAAGATTGAAGGAATTTTATAGCGGGATGGACTTGAGGCGTTCCTGCAGAGCATCGGCGGCAGTGTGATAAAGCAAGAACATTGGAATGAGCGCGACGGCAGGAAGGAACATCCACCAATAAGACGCGAGTACGTAGTATTGCTGCAAAGAGGATAACAGCGTGCCCCAGCTCGGCATCGGCTCGCCAACTCCAAGCCCCAGGAAACTGAGCGTCACTTCAGCCAAGACATATTGAGGAATCAGAAGCGCCACTTGCGTCAGCACCACGCCGTAGGTTTGCGGCAACACATGGCGGCAGAGCAAATATTTATCCGAAGCCCCGAAACCCCGCGCTGCCAGCACGAAGTTCCGTTCCTTGGCGGAGAGGACTACGCCGCGAATCAGCCGCGCGGGACGCGCCCAACCGATCAATCCAATCACGGTGATCAGAAGCAGAAAGACCTGCCATTCCGCGATATGCAATGGCATCGCGGCGCGTACCGCGAACAACAGATACAACCATGGCAAGGCAAGAAACAGTTCCCCTCCCCGCATCAGCGCGGCGTCAATCCAACCGCCGTAGAATCCGGCGAGCGCTCCCAGGGCGACGCCCAACGAA
>JBAVQT010000284.1:0-15810 GCA_049694295.1 Candidatus Acidiferrales bacterium | reverse complement strand
GCCCTTATCAACCGCGCGTTTGGCAGCGGCCTGCGACTTTGCGAAGTCTTGATCGAGCCACGCGGATGCCTCAACCAAATCGATGCGGGCATCGTCGCTCTCGGGAGGAGGGAGATGGCGAAGGGTGGCCAAAGTCACCACAGAATCTGATGGTTTCACGTGATACTGAGCGGTGGCTAAGAGCAAGCCGTACTCCAGACTGTCGGGGAAGAGCCGGAAAAGCGATTGATAGGCCTCCACGGCTTTCACCTGGTCCCCGCTGGTCACGCGGTACTGTCCTTCGACGAGGAGACGTTCCTCTTCCGGAAGATTTTGAGAGAGTTCCAACGCCCGGCGGCCCTCCGCGCGAGCTTTAAGTCGATACCCCAAATGCCACCACGCATCGGACAATGCCGAATGCGCCAACGGGTAGCTGGGATCAGCCGCCACGGCGTTGACCAGCAGATCGCGCGCGCTGGCAAAGTCGAAGACCCATAGCTTGGCGCGCCCTTCCGCATACAGGCGAACGGCCTGCTGGTTCGACGGGAGTGACGCGCGGGCCGTGATCGCAGCGTCGGCGGAGGGCAAACTCACACCCAAACTGCGACGAAGATCGGCGCCGGTGTGGGTGGCCAGTTCAAAAAGATCTGCTTCGTTGCCCGCTACCGCTTCTTCGGCAATCGTTTCTCCGCTGGCCGTGTCCTGCAGGCGAATATCGAGACGGATTCGATTTTCGCCTTTTCCTCGAATAAGAGTGTAAGCACCGAGCACCACCATGTCCGCGCCGGGGTTCTTCCGCAATCGCTCCAAGGTCGGCTTAGACAGAGTATCTTGCTCAGTCAACGGCAGTTCCCGCTTCGCTCGAGCCACGTCTTCTCCAGAGACTATCCGCAAATTATCCCCAGCCGCCAGCTCCGTATTCAGCATTTCGGAGAATGCCGTCGACAGCCAGTTGTCTTCCGGCCGGCCTGGAAGATTGCGAAATCCCAGCACCGCAACCGAGCGACGCATTCGCACCGGACGCTCGACGCCGGCAGTCGCGGCGGTGCCAGCCGTGACGGTTGATGATGAGCGACGAGGAGCCAAACGGAACGCGTAGACGCTCGCGGCGATGAGAGCTATGAGACAAACAGCCAATGCCAGTGTGGCTTTGGGAGGCCATCGCCGTTTCGGCGGTGCGGCCGGCACTGGAACAGGCAGGAGCTTTCCGCCTTCTGGAGTGGACGCGCTGTGCGGCGCGGACACTGTGTTCTGGCGCTCAACCGGCGCGATAAATCGATAGCCGCAGCGAGGAACCGTCTCAATAAATCGCGGGTTGTCGGCATCATCGCCGAGCGCGTCGCGCAGTTTTGTAACTGCCACCCCGAGGCTCTTGTCGAACTCCACAAAAGTGTCCCCAGGCCACAGTCGCTGTCGGAGTTCATCTCGTCGGACAGTGTCGCCGCTCCGTTCGAGCAGCGCTCCGAGTAACTGGAATGGCTGGCCCTGCAGTTTAACTTGCCGGCCCTGCCTAAAAAGTTTCTCGTTGGCGACATCTACTTCAAAAAGTCCAAAGCGATACTGAGCAGTGGTGGAAGGCGCGTTCGGTTTTGGAACGTCCGCTGGCACGGTCGTATGTGAACGGGAGCTTATCACGATCTCGCCGTCTCCGGAGGTCAGTTAGCAAGACTGTCTAACTTACTCTTACTGCATACCCTAGGGGTTAGCGAGCAGTTATAGAGCAGTTAGATTGACTCCGCGATCAAGCGGGTCCAAATTCTGCCAGCAAAGTACCACTGGGTGTCGAATTACAGGTCGCGAATGCGGTTCTTCAAGGAACGTCATTCTGAAGGAGAAGAAGGCGCCGGCCTTCCGCCGCTTGCGCTCCCAAGACAACCAATCAACAGCCGCGGGCCTGCAAATGCGGACGTGTTCGTCGTCGGACACCTCATTGATTGCGGGAGCGGCTGCGCCGGCCAGTAACCATGGTTTCAAGTTTGAAGAAAAAGGGAAATGAAAAACATCAACGTCCTGCGGAACGGCCGGTAATGCAATCGCTGAATGCGAAGCCGCCCTTCGCGACGAAGGCCGCGCCACGATGAACAGAAAGCCTCGATGGATGGGACTTACACGGAGATGAAGCCATAGCCAGAGTGAACGGCGCGCGCATGGAAACGGTGGAGACGCTGATTCTTGTGCCAGGAGTGCTTGCTCTCGTTCTGGCCGTCGGATATCACCTCGTGTTGCTGTTTGTGCGGTTGATGGCGAACGAATATACCGTGCACGTATCGCGTTCCCATTTCTAAAAAAATCACTTAAGGAGGATTTGGTGAAACTTAACGGACTAGCTGGAGTTTTTGCAGTGGCTGTGCTCTGCGCGATTCCGTCGGTGTCTGCCTTCGCACAGGAGAAGCCCGGGAATGTCACGCTGGTTACGGAAATGACGCCGAAACCCGGCGCCGAGAAGCAATTTGAGGAAGGACTCAAGCAACTGTCCGCATGGTACGCGTCCATGAACGATCCCCAGGGGCGCGCTGTTTTCGTGCAGATCACCGGTGAAAATACTGGGAAGTATTTTTCGGTTCGCCGTTGGATGCACTGGGCCGATTTGGACAAACCAGTGCCGTCGCATGAACAGACCGGGGCGGAGTTTGATAAAGCGATGGGAGACACGGTAGCCACATATGCTCTAAGAGTGTACGAAGAAATTCCTGAGTTAGACCATGCAAGCCTGGACCACCCCGCGAAGTACTACGAGCTCGACACATTTCATGTGCCGCTCGGCCAACAAGACCGCTTCGCAGCGGCAGTGGGCCGCCTCCGCGAAGCGATTGAAAAAACGAAGTCCTCAATGGATGTCAGCTGGCTCGCATTGACTCAAGGAGGTGAATTCGGGACTTGGATTGCCGCAATCGGTCACGATAGCTCCGCCGATTTCGGTTCCCCGACACCGGATGAAATCCTGATGAATGCCTTTGGTAAAGACGCGGGCACTGCCATTTTGAATGAATTCTCAGCCTTAATCGGTGGCCATTTTACCGGGGATGTGGTCGTGTTCCGTCCAGATCTCAGCTATTTCCCGAAGAAATAAACAGTCCAATGGGCGGAGCGGGCCGTTTCTTCAACCGTAAAACCGGCCCGCTCTGACGAAACAAGTCTGTGGAGGAACTCGATTGATGAAGAAAATCATAGTAGCGACGGTCGCATTTTTTGCATGCTTCGCGTGCGCCGTGCAACCGCAGTCCGCACCGGGGAAAGTCCGCACTTACTATGTTGCCGCCGACGAAGTTGACTGGGACTACGCGCCGGATGGCGTCAACAAAATGATGGGCATGAAGTTCGATGGCTACGCCGCCACGTTCATGCAGCGCGGCCCGCATAGCATCGGTCACGTGTACCGTAAGGCCATTTATCGCGAATATACTGACGCCAGCTTCGCCATGCTCAAGCCCCGCCCTCCCGAGTGGCAGTACCAGGGGATTCTCGGACCCGTGTTGCGCGCCGAAGTCGGCGACACGATTCGCGTGGTCTTCAAGAACAACGCGACGCGCCCCTATAGCATGCATCCCCACGGTGTGTTTTATAACAAGGACTCCGAAGGCGCCGTTTACGACGATGGCTCCTCCGCCGCCGACAAAGCCAACAGCGTCGTGCCACCTGGCGAAACGCACGTTTATACTTGGGAAGTTCCCGAGCGCGCGGGTCCAGGGCCAGCCGACGGCAGCTCCGTGGTCTGGCTCTATCATTCCCACGTGAACGAACAGCGCGACGTCAATAGCGGCCTGATCGGTCCCATCATCATTACGCGTCGAGGCATGGCCGGGCCTGACGGCCGTCCCAAGGATGTGGACCGTGAATTCATCTGCCTCTTCATGATCTTTGACGAGAACGTGAGCTGGTACCTCGACCACAACATCCAGACCTATACCAGCGATCCCAAGGGGGTGAACAAATACAACGGCAAACCGGTCGATTCCGACGGCCTCTTTTCCTTGCTTGGAACCGGATTCGTCCCACAGAATTTCCGCTCGTCCATCAACGGATACATGTACGGCAATGGACCCATGATGACCATGAAAAAAGGCGAGCGGGTGCGCTGGTACTTAATGACCATAGGGGGGCTCATCAACGACCACAGTCCCCATTGGCATGGAAACGTCGTGCTCGACAATGGACAACGTACCGACGTCCTCTCCTTAGTCCAAGCGCAAATGCTCACGGTCGACATGGTCCCGGACAACCCCGGAGTCTGGATGTTCCACTGCCACATCGACGACCACATGAACGCCGGCATGGCCACGCTGTATAAGGTTGAGCCCTAGATCGGCGTTCATGAGACGGGTCGTCCCCCTCGCTCTGCAGAAGCACGCGGCGGAAGCTATCCTAGAAAACATCTGCGCGCACACGCTGCGATTCCCGCCAGGATGAGCCAGGCACTGCTGAAATCTCTATTTTCCTGCTGGACAAAACAAAGGGAAAAGATATAAAGAGAAACAAGTCGAAAGTCGCCGTTTGGCTGCCAGTCTGAAACTGGAATCGCGTTCGCCTGGCGAGTGGCTCATTCTCGATTTTGGCAGTCACGAAAGGCACCCATCCGAATCGCGGACTGCAAAGAATTGCCCTTTTCTTGGCGATCGGCGAACACCGGCAAAGAGGCACAAAGGCACCGAAATCACTTGGAACAGTGAGGAGACAACTTCGATGCAGCGTAGGGACTTTTTAAAGAGCGGTGTCGCCTTGGCGGCAGCCCTCGAACTCGGGGCAAGCAAAGCAATGGCATACGTTCCCGCCCACAATTGGGACAAATATGACTTTGGCTTGGGACCGTCGGTCACCGATCGCCTCAATCAGGGTCCTTTTCCGCAATACGCGCCTGAAGCCCTTATTCCCGCGGACGACGTAATCATGACCACGACTTCTTCCGAAGATGTAGTACCGAACTTTGGCAAGGGACTGGTTACTTACATCACCGCCGACATGGGCACTCCAGAAATCAAGTCGGACAACATACCTCAGGCGATCGAGGACCTGGTGCGATTCCCCTTGGGACAACAGCTTTATGTCCGTCCGACGTGGAGGGAGATCCAGCCCCGACCGGGACGTCTCGAGTGGCCCGACTACCTCAAGCTCGTCTTTGGTCTGGCCAAGCAGAATAGCAAGCGCGTCGGAATCCGGATTCAAATGAGCGCTCCGGACTATCTGCACCAGCCCGCGCTGCCGGATTTTGTTCTCGACAAGGTACCGATAGTCGATCTCGTTCCCGATGAGCGGGAGAAGAAGGCGGCCCAGCGATTTATTGACAATCCCTATTCGCGCTATCAGCCCCGGTTTGACCATCCTTTTTTTCAGCAGGCATTTGGTGAGCTGATAGAGCTCTTAGCAGCGGAGTTTAACGGAAGCCCGATCATCGAATTCGTCGATACATTTATGTACGGATTTTGGGGCGAAGGACACACCTGGCCCTTTGTCAATACGCCTTTCCCCGATTACCAGACCGCGGAGAGAACCTGGGTCAAAATGCTGGAAGTTCAACTGGAACACTTCACCAAGACGCCCTTACTGACGAATACGCAGCCCGACTACAGCCGAGTCGGAAATTCCGAGCTCCTTGACGCCACGGTTCGTAGCCACAACTGGATTCGCAGCGACACCATCTTCATCGAGAATGAACAGATCGAAACCCTTAGTAACCGCCCGCCTTGGACCGCGGCATTGCTCGAGCAAGGACTTCCTGGGAAACCTCCCGATCCGCACGGCGCGCCTGAAGGCATCTCTCCGGCGGAAAACATGATTGCGCATGTCATGGATGTCGGTGCCAACTATTGGTCGCTTTGGAATTTTCACCAGATCAGCGCCAAGAATCTGATGGACTATTATCAGGCTTATCCGGCGTCTTTCGACAAGATCAATCGTCGAATCGGCTACCGCGTGAGACCCTCGATGATTTGGAGCTATGAAGATGGCGGCTATCTGGGGTTGATCGTAGGGTTCGCCAACGATGGTATCGCCGGGGTTCCGGGAGTGCTGCGAGTAACAGTCGAGAGCGAAGACGGAAAGGTGCTGAAGAGCGGTTGCCTGGATGCCGGCTATCCTCTGCCAGGCAAGCTGCGGCAGGCGCAGTTTGTGCTGCCGCAAGGGACAACATTTAAAGGATTGAAACTCAAAGCGGAGATAGAGGTAAAGGGAATGCGCTACCCCGTGCGGTGGGCTTGTCACCAGAAACTCAACGACGACGGCTCGCTAACTCTGCGGCCCAACCTCCATCAAGGGCTGTAAGGTCACGCGCACCAAAAGACCGAGCTTTACCTTGCGGTCGCGCCATCCGAGGAGGGCCAGGGGAATGACGTGTGGTTTCGTGCTCACGCGAACGGGATTCCGTTCGGTTTCTCGGAGAAGGAGCAGAAGTCGGTGCAGGGTTTGTTTCGCCGAGCCTGGGCAATCCCCGAGATGCGCATGGCGTGGGACGAACTGGCGCTGGAATACGGTGAACCTTGAAGTCGCGCTGCTCCGCAGCGGGAGTTTTGTGGATAATCCACCTCGCAATTCGACTCGGAGACATGTGCACGCCCATGCCTAAAACCAGTTCGCCGTGAGAATCGATCGTCGGTCGCCTGCCGCGACGCGGTCAGCGGCGTTGCGCAGGAGTGTCCTGCAGGAGTTTTCGCGAGACGGGGCGCAATTCTTGTGGATGCTCGCGAAGATAGGAGAGCAAACGTTGCTTTTTATCCCTCCCGCGTTTTGAGGCTTCCCCGTCCGGCTGCGAACTGTTTGGAATCAGTTCCGGCAGACATTCCGCTACGCGGTTATAGGCTGAGCGCCACGTTTTCTTCACTGTGGAGAGCGAGATGCCCAAATTGTCGCTCAGGTCCTCGTCCGTTCCGCCCAGCAGCGCCGCAAGCAGCAATCGCTGTTCACTCCCGCTGAAGCCGAACTGCGGTGGCTCATAGAGGAAAAGGGAGCCGATCCACGAACCGAGCTGTTTGAGGGCCATCTCGCGCGTGAGGCCGGCGACGTGGGGTTCCAAAACAAGTTCGTGCAGGTCCTTCCCATCGAAATTGCCATAGCAGCCATCCGTGGATTTCAAGAGAAACCCACCGGTGTTGCGCATCCCTTCCAAATGCTCCGGGCTTTCCCCTTGTGCGACCAACTCTTTCAAAAGGAAACCGCGGTGCTGATCGAGGAACGCGGTCATGAGTTCCGTCCAAACTTCCACGCGCTTAATATCCTCGATGCGAATGCAGGCGTGCCAGACGGCGAGGTTCAAGCCGCCCTGGGAGTTCGCTTCCTGAATTTGTCTCTGGGAAAGCAGCGCGGAATGATCGCCACGCGCCACGCGTTTCGCGAGTTCCGGACCGATCCAGAAGAATGGCGGCGTCTTCACCTCGCGAAGGAAATCGTCGGTGACAAAAACGCTGATGCCGACTCCGAGCATTCGAGGTCGGGTTCGATCTGCTCCTTCTTCCACTTCTTCAAACGCGACCGCTGAACAGAAACCGTTGCAGGAGAGCAAGCGAAGCCAGCCAGGGCCCAGAGCCGAGATTGCGTCCCCGTACCGCCGGCCTACAATCGCATGCGCCGCAACAATCTCCGCGCACTCGCGCACATCCTTCGGCCGCATCGGGCGATAGCGGATGCTCATGGAAGGCGCCTGCACATTTTCTGCAATCTATTTGACTGCTCTTTTAGAGGGCTTGTCTATATCAATTTTTCAGGGATATTACCACCATCTGTATTACTCCAAGTTGTATCTGAACCGGGGTGCGGGGGCTCTGAAAGTCTGGGTCGCCGGGTCGGAGCGAAGCCGGGGCGTGGGTGGCGGGCAGACGACCCCAGGAAGTGACGCACGGAACTCCGCGCGGCATGTACACGCCAAAACGGTGCTCAAATTCTGCAATTCCTCAGGAGGATCACATGCGGCTGCGGCTGATTAGTGCGATTTTGGGTTTGAGCCTGTTTCTTCTGATAGTGCCCGCCCTCGCAAGAGCGGATTCGTCGATCGGTGCTTCCAGTACGAGCACCTTGATGGCTCAACCATGCGCTGTCAACCCTTTCTTTTGCTCACCGGGTGGCCTGATAGTGAGCGGGGGAGCGAGTGGCGCCGGCTATGATTTCGGCCTGGCTAGTTCCCTCTACTGCAGCGGTGGTTCTGGGTGGTATTGGTGCAGCGGGGGTCTGGGTGTGGGGTTTGCGACCTTAGCCGGTCAGAGATTCGCGCCAGACTTTGGGCTAGGTTACCTCGACAGTACCATTACCCAGGACCCTTCTTCAGGACTGGTTTCACTCACGATGAATGATTTGTGCAACTTCTCTGTTGGGTGCTATTCCTTCGTGTTCGACTTGGCCCCCGACCCAGCGATGCTGTCGTCGCTGGTGCCAACCACGGACGGGAGCCTCGGGACGGATGGGATTAACTTCGCCGACCTCACGGTCGTAGGTGGCTGCTTCACTTCATCTACTACATGCTCGTCCACCATCACCCCTGCCCCCACCCCTACCCCTGAGCCGGGCACAGGCAGCCTCATGCTAATCGGGTTAGGGTTGTGCGGGGTGGTGATGGCGATGCGAATGCGTATTGCTCCGGGCTATCATCAGGCCACTTGAACGCTAACCACCCGCCGCTTCCAGCGCCGAACGAATTGCCAATGCGCCTCCGTTAGAGCTTGTCGCTCGCGCCGCCCTTTCTGTGGTCCGAGGCGATATCGGTGCGGACGGCGCGCGCGGCGTACATCGATTTTTTTCGCTGTCGATAGACGCGGATTCGGAGATTCCGATTCTGGCCGCAGCTCCCTCCGTGTATGAGAGATTGAAATAACGAACTGCTGAAAAATCCGCCATGGGATCAATCGGTCCAGAGAATCTCTGGTGACTTTTCTCGTGATTTTGGAAGTGCCAGGGTCGCTGACCATCCTTTATGTTTCATTCCCAACGAAACACTTTCGCCGAGAGCGCAGTGCAAACCACAAAAACCAAAACCAGTGCCGCCACGTCGCCCAGGTGCGCTGACCACGCCTCGCCTCTCCAGATTCCCTCAAGCAATGACGTCGCGTAGGTCACCGGCAACACTCGCGCCACCGCGCGAAGCATCGGCGGCAGCGATTCCACGGGAACGAAGAGTCCCGACAGACCGATCATTGGATACAAAATGAAAGCGCCAATCGGCTGCGCGAATCGCGCCGTTGGAACGATGCTCGCGATCAGAAAACCGATCGAGAGAATGCTCCACGTGCTGATTAGTAGCGCGATTGTAAACCCCAATACTGGAACATGGACGC
This sequence comes from Candidatus Acidiferrales bacterium, assembly GCA_049694295.1. Taxonomy (GTDB): domain Bacteria; phylum Acidobacteriota; class Terriglobia; order Acidiferrales; family UBA7541; genus Palsa-295. The sequence goes on along the minus strand of JBAVQT010000284.1, from coordinate 6,580 downwards.
CCACCGGGTAGTACCGTTTGCCTGCCAGCACCATCAACGCAAGCGTGGCCGCGGTTAGCAGCAACTTCACGATCACGTGTGCCGTAAGGATCGTTTGCGGTCGCAGCGGAGTGGCACGCAGCCGTTTCAGGATCCCGCCCTCGCGGTAGATCGAAATGATCGTCACCAGCGACACCACGGCACTGATGGCAATCAGGAGCGCCGCCAAAACCGGTAAGCCCACCTGGATAAATTGATTGGTTGCCAGTTCGGACGGACCAAGTCTTTTACCAATTGCACGACCCAATAACAGAAACACCAATACGGGGACGACGATCGTCCCGATCGCCCCCAGCGGCTCGCGCAGGAAGACCTTCATCTCGATCCATGTCAGTTTCCAGAGTCCACGAAGCATCATAAAGTCTAGTCGCGAATCGAATGTCCAGTCAGTTTTAGAAAGACATCTTCCAGATTGGGCAAAATCGTGCGGAAGTCGGTCACCCGGATCCGGTTCTCCGACATGCAACGGATCACCTCCGTCACGAAATCGTCGCCCCGCCCGCGAATCGTGAATCGCAAGCCGTTGCAGGACACTTCTTCAACCTGCGGCATCATGCGCAACATTCCTTCCGCGGCGGGATCCTCCGTGGCCACCATCACGGTCCGCTCAGGACAGTGTCGATCCACAAGTCTCTCCGGAGTGTCGATGTCGATGATCCTGCCGTGCTCGATGATGGCCACTCGATCGCACAATTTCTCTGCCTCCTCCATCAGATGAGTGGTCAAAAAAACCGTCTTCCCACGCTCGCGAATCCCGCGCACCAGGTCCCAGATCGCACGCCGCGCCTGCGGATCCAGCCCGGTGGTCAACTCATCTAGAAAGACCACCTCCGGATCGTTGATCAGCGCCAGTGCAATGAACAATCGCTGCTTTTGACCGCCCGAAAGATTCATAAACCAGGCGTCTCGTTTCTCGGCAAGGCCTAGTTGCCCGAGCAAGCGTTCGCCGTCGGTCGTTTTCTTCTGGTAAAGCGAAGCCCAAAGATCCACCGCCTCCCACACTTTGATCCGCTTCTGCAGTTGCGCCTCCTGCAGCTGCACCCCGATGCGGTCCTGCAGCTTGTAGACGTCGCGAATGGGATCAAGACCCAGAACGGAGATGGTGCCCTTGTCGGGCGTGCGCACGCCTTCGATGCACTCCATCGTGGTCGTTTTTACCGCGCCGTTGGGTCCGATCAGACCAAAGATCTCGCCGTCGTGGACCTCAAACGACACCTCGTCCACTGCCACCGTTCGGCCGTATGTCTTTCGGAGTTTTGAAACTTGGATGACTGTGCGAGAGGCCGTGAGTGTGGTCATTCACCGCTCATGTATGCCGCGACACGGAACAGCGCTGACTCTTTATATCACGGACCTTGATTAAATCCTGAGAAGTCGGATTACCAGAAATGCGTGCAGTCGCACTCGAATGGGCTATCGGCCCAGTGCGTCAGAAATGTTCCTCCGGGTCACGCTGGTCACGAGATCGCCGAGAAAAATTCTAAAATGCTCTCCCCGGGCGCCCCACTTTCCGTTTCTTCGTTCAGGCCCTGAAGGCTCCCCGGATTACTTCCGCACTGTCGACCATCCGGGAGTTGACGAATTCCGTAAATCCTTCTGCGTTTTTCGTTACCAATCGGTGTTAGATTTTGCGAAGCAGTTTTACCCACCGTACCACAGGTATCCGGAGTAGAATCCCGGAATACGCGATGTAGAGGAGGTCTCTCGCGAGATGGCCGCCTTCTCCACTTTGGAAGCATCTTGGCAGGATGTCCGCTACGGGGCGCGGATGCTGCGCAAGAACCCCGGTTTCACCCTCATCGCTGTCCTCACGCTGGCGCTGGGCATTGGCGCCAACACCGCGATTTTCAGCATCGTGGATGCGGTGCTTTTGCGGCCGCTTCCGTATCCCGATCCCAATCAACTCGTCCTGATGTTCAATGTCCCGCTGCAACAGCCGGACGCGCTGTCGAGTTTGTCCTACAGGGACTTCACCCTGTGTCGCGAGCAGAACCGCGTGTTTAGCGAGATGGCAGGAAATACGTTTCACGATCTCACATTAACCGGGGCAGGCGAGCCATCCATTGTCAACACGGCGGACGTGACGCCGGAGATATTTCCTCTCCTGCACGCCAAGCCTCTGGTGGGCCGCACGTTGGTGCCCGAGGATGGCAAGCTAGGCGCGGCGCCTGTCGCTGTTCTGAGCGAAAATCTTTGGCGCGGTCGCTTCGGCTCGAATCCCGATCTCATCGGCCAATCCATCGCTCTGGATATGCGTTCCTTCACCGTTGTCGGTGTCCTGCCGGCCAGCTTTCGCTATCCTGATGGCGCTCCCCGTCAGGACGTGTGGATTTCTGTCGCGCAGGATCCGCTGTTCGGACCTCTGATTTCGCAGCCCGGTGTGCCGGTGCTGGGCGGGATCGGCCGGCTTAAGCCGGGCATTTCTCTGGCGCAGGCTCAGGCCGAGATGAACACCCTGGGCGCGCGGCTCGCACAGGAGTTTCCCGCGCAGGATTCAGGCTCGACGATCCGCGTTGAGCCTTATCGGCAGGCGGTGGTCGGGAACGTGAAATCCGCGCTGCTCATTTTGCTGGGCGCGGTTGGCCTGGTCTTATTGATCGCTTGCGCGAATATCGCGAACCTGCTTCTGTCGCGGGCCACTTCTCGCGGCAGAGAAATTTCAGTGCGAATCGCGCTGGGGGCGGGGCGCGCCCGCATTGTGCGGCAATTGCTGACCGAGAGCGCTCTGCTGGGATTGCTCGGCGGATTCGCCGGTGTGCTTCTTGCGGCCTGGGGTGTCTGGAGTCTCCGGCCTTTCTTGCCGTCCGGCGTAATCCAGATCAGTTCGATTCATGTTGGAGGCTCGGTCTTGGCGTTCGCGTTGGGGCTGTCTCTAGCTGCGACGCTGGCGTTTGGACTGGCACCCGCGCTCCTCGCAGCTCCATCCAACTTGCACACCAACATCAAAGGGGGCGGTGAGCGTACCGGCCAGCGTGGCGGCCAGCATCTGCGGAGTTTCCTGGCGATCGCGGAAATTTCATTGGCCACGGTGCTATTGATCGCTGGCGGCCTCCTCATGCGCAGCTTTGCTCTGGTCACGTCGGTCAATCCGGGATTCGATCCGAACCACGTCATAGAGGCCGAGGTTTCGCTTCCCCAATTTCAATATTCGACGCCGGAGCAATGGACCGCTTTTTCCAACGAGTTGCTGACGCGCCTTCATGCACAGCCTGGTTTGCGAGATTCCGCTCTGGCGGCTCCGCTGCCGATGGACCGTCAAGGCGAAGCCACCTTCGAGTTCAGCGTTGTAGGAAGTGCTCCGCTCCCGCTCGGCAAATCCACCACCGCCGATTACGCCACGGTGAGTCCCGATTATTTTCATGTGATGCGAATTCCGCTGCTGCGGGGCCGTTTTTTCAACGAGCAAGACTCGCCGTCCAATCCGAATGTAGCGATCATCAGTGAAACGCTGGCGCGGCGTTATTTCCCCAACCAGGACCCCATCGGACGGCAGATGAAATTTGGATTTCCGCCAAACGGCAACGTGTCGCGCGAAATCGTCGGCGTCGTCGGCGATGTGCGAGATGACGCACTTAGCCGAAAACCCGGACCCATGATGTATGTGCCTTTCGCTCAGGCGCCTCTTTATGGAGGCGAGGTCGTGGTAAGAAGTTCGTTGACCCCATCGAGCGTGGCCGCCGGCATTCGCCAGGCGGTGCACTCCATTGACAACGACCTGCCCGTTACAGATGTCGAATCTTTCCCGGACGCGCTCGGCGCGTCGGTCACGCAGGAACGATTCCGCACTTTGCTGCTGGGCTCATTCAGCGGAATTGCCCTGATCCTCGCGGCTGTTGGAATCTTTGGAGTGATTTCGTACTCGACGTCGCAGCGCACGCACGAAATAGGTATCCGCATGGCTCTTGGCGCGCAGCAGCGCGACGTGTTGCGGCTGATTTTAGGGCAGGGAACCAGGCTCGCATTGCTTGGCTTAGGCGCCGGAGCCGTGGCCGCGCTTCTGCTCACGCGCTTGATGTCCAGCCTGCTTTATGGAGTTTCGCCGACGGATCCGCTGACCTTTGGAGCCGTGGCCATACTTCTGCTCGGCGTTGCCGTGGCTGCCTGTTACATCCCCGCGCGCCGCGCCACGCGAGTCGATCCCATAGTCGCGCTGCGATACGAATAGTTGCCCCTGTATGCCGGGGCGGCAACGCGAAGCGACGGGCGGGAACAGATGCCGGCCGATTTGATTCGTCCGGTCAGCGCGTTAGTCGGGAATTAGCTGCCTTGAGGCGTAGACTCACAATAATCTCTGTTCTCGAAAATTATGCTGCAAATCGAAAATGGCGCTGTCGTTAGCGAATTCTCGCGCCTCGAGATCATGTGTCCATCCGCTCCACCCATTGAGCGCGCCACGCGGGAGCCGGGAACGGATCCGCAAAGTATTGTGTTTCTCGCGCAACCTTGTCGCCCTTGAACTCCATGATGCTCACGGTGTACGACGGCTTGGCGTCATAGGTCAGGATGAATTCGGTGACCCAAAGATCGCCGCTGCCAATGATTCGTCGGATAGTAAACCGCTTTTTATTCGGCTGACTCGCGCGCTGGTTCTGTATGTTGCGTCGACCGCGGGTTCGCTCGCCGGACTGCGGGTATTCCAGCACCGCGTCCTCGTGATAGATGCGGTGCTCCGTTTCAAAATCGTTGGCATCGGACGCCGCCCAATGCTGATCCAGTGCCGCACGGATCTCCTGATCTCGCACTCCAGGATTCTGCTCGTTCTTCTGTTGATCGTTCATCTTGAGCCTTCAATCTGACAAGAATCCAAATTGCTTTAGCCGAATCGGAGTGTGCGACTCATCGAGCCGCGCTGTTTCTTCGATCACCCCAGAGTCCACACCGCATCGAAGCGTCCAACTCCTGATTGGTCGTGCGGGACCTGGCCCCAATACCCGCTGCGCTTTTTTCAGCCAAGTACAACCTGCTAGATTTTAGCCCCACATCTGGCTTAATCTCTCCCACTGCTCAGACTCTCGCAACCGAGTCGGGCATATTCGCCCAGACTTTCATGCCCCGGAGATGGCCATACCAATGAATGAACCACAACCCGATCACATTCTGCAGGTGGGCCTGGGCTTCTGGGCGTCAAAGGCGCTGTTGAGCGCCGTGGAAATGGAATTGTTTACGGAACTGGCGAAACACCCCGCGGACCTCGAGACCCTTCAGGGACGTCTCGGCCTCCATTCGCGGTCGGCCTGCGATTTTCTGGATTCGCTCGTTTCGCTGAAGCTTCTCGAACGCCGTGACGGCAAATACTACAATACGCCTTCCACCGATTTCTTCCTCGACAAGCGCAAGCAGTCCTACATCGGGGGTGTCCTGGAGATGGCAAACCAACGGCTCTATCCATTTTGGGGCCACCTCACGGCGGCGCTGCGAACAGGGCTCCCGCAAAACGAATCGAAAGACGGTGGCTCCAACCCCTTTGTGGCTCTTTATGCTGACCCAGCGCGCTTGAAACAGTTTCTCCAGGCAATGACTGGAGTGAGCCACGGAGGGAACATGGCCATCGCGCGAAAATTTCCCTGGAACAAATATCGCAGTGCCGCGGATATTGGGACCGCCCAGGGCGATTTGATTACTCAGGTGGCGCTGGCCAATCCGAATATCGAAGGTATTGGTTATGATCTGCCCGAGGTGAGTCCTGTTTTCGAAGAGTACGTGGCAGCCAATGGACTTTCGAATCGCGTGAAATTTTCGTCCGGCAGTTTCTTGAATCAGCCACTGCCAAAGGCCGACGTGGTCATGATGGGTCACATTCTGCATGACTGGAATCTGGACGAAAAGCGAATGCTGATTCGCAAAGCCTATGAAGCGTTGCCGGAGGCCGGAGCCTTCATCGTGTACGAGAGCATTATCGACGATGATCGCTCGACCAATTCTTTCGGGCTGCTCATGAGCTTGAATATGCTGGTGGAAACTCCCGGCGGTTTCGACTATACCGGCGCTGACTGTGCCGGGTGGATGAAAGAAGCGGGCTTTCGCGAAACCCGGGTCGAGCATTTGGTAGGCCCGGACTCGATGGTCATCGGTATTAAGTAACGGTCATTCTGCTGCGGTCGCTTCTGCATCACGGTGCATCCTTTCCATCATGCTGTAAAACTGTGGCTGTATTGCTCCCCTCTAAAACTGGACACCTCAGTTTCGGTAAGATCAGGGCCTCCAAACAGCGGAACCCGGAACTCCCGGAACAACATATTTGTAACGAGCACGGCATCGAAAGGAGCCATCAATGAACGCCGTACAAGTGGAACAGAAGATCTATGAGATGCCCCCGCGAGAGGGGATCAGCATTGCGCATTTTCTCACCGTCGCCGACGTCGAGCGATCGGCTCGCTACTACGAAAAGGTCTTCGGCGCTCGCATTCTGACCATGGGTGACGGCAACGCGCCTCCGTACCTTCAGCTTGCGAATATCTGGATGATTCTGAACGTTGGTGGCGGGCCGAGCCCGGATAAGCCAACGGTCACGCTCAGCGTACCCGACCCGAATCACCTCAAC
>JBAVQT010000283.1:0-3002 GCA_049694295.1 Candidatus Acidiferrales bacterium | reverse complement strand
CGATAAAATTCATCTCGTGCCGTTTGGCGAATACGTGCCGCTGCGCCACTGGCTCACCTTCGCTAAACGGCTCACAGCCGACATTTCCGATTTCACGCCGGGCTCCGAATATCGCGTAGGGCAGCTTCCGGGCGGCCGGTTTTCCGTTTTCATTTGCTTCGAGGCCGTGTTCCCCAACGAAGTCCGCCGCTTCACCGCGAATGGCGCGCAACTGCTGATCAATCTTTCGAACGACGGCTGGTTCGGCCGCTCCGCGGCTCCGGCGCAACACCTGATGATGGCGCGGGTGCGCGCCGTGGAAAATCGGCGCTGGCTGCTGCGCGACACGAACAACGGCTACACCGTTTCGGTGGATCCCTACGGCCGCATCGTGGCCGAAATGGCCACGGACATCCGCGATCAGCTCGATGCGCCTTACGATTTTCGCAGCGACCTAACGCCCTACGTGCGCTTTGGCGATTGGCTGCCGTGGCTCTGCGCGATCGTTTCGGTGGTGATGCTGATTTTCGTGTTTATCCGCCGCAGCTCGTAGTTGTGCATTCACGCGAGCGACGCTACACTCATGTTGCCGTCTTTATTTTCCAGTTTCGATTTTCCGGTTCCATTCGCACAAGCCCATGGCCGAACACATAGAAGACATCCGCCAGCGCTACACCGAGCTCCAGAAACGCATCGAGCTGGTGCGGAGCTATCTTTGACGCCGGCGACCCTCGCGATCAGCTAACCGCTCTGGAACAAAAAACCAACGCTCCCGATTTCTGGCAGGATCAGAAAAAAGCGCAGGCCGTGCTGCAGCAGCGCAAGCAGATCGAAGATCGCCTGGGCGCGCAAAAAGCGATGGACACCCGAACCAGCGATATAGATACCTATTTCAATCTCGCGCAGGAAGCCTCCGACGACGCGCAACGCGAAGCGCTGCTGGCCGATCTATCGAAAGAACTGGAGGCGGCCGACAAATTTCTATCCGAGCTCGAGACAAAAACTTTACTGGCCGGCGAAAGCGATCGTCTCAACGCCATCCTAACCGTGAAATCCGGCGCAGGCGGCACGGAATCGCAAGACTGGACGGAGATGCTATTGCGCATGTATCTCCGCTGGGCTGAAGACAAAGGATTTCGCGCCACGGTGCTGGATTCGACTCCCGGAGAAGAAGCGGGCATCAAATCCGCCACGGTGCAGATCGAGGGCGAAAACGCTTACGGCCTGCTGGCCGGCGAGAGCGGCGTGCATCGCCTGGTGCGCATTTCGCCGTTCGATCAAGCGGCGCGCCGGCACACTTCGTTTGCTTCTATTTTCGTGATTCCGGAAATTGACGACGAGATTGAAATCGTGGTGAAGCCCGAAGATTTGCGCATCGACACCTTTCGCGCCGGCGGCCACGGCGGCCAGAACGTCAACAAAGTCGAATCAGCCGTGCGCTTCACGCACCTGCCGTCGGGGATCGTGGTGACCTGCCAGAATGAACGCAGCCAACACAAAAATCGCGACATCGCCATGAAGGTGCTGAAGTCGCGCCTCTACGAACTGGAACTCGAGAAACGTCAGAGCGAGACGCGCAAGCTCGACGCCACTAAGTCCGAGATCAGCTTCGGCAGCCAGATTCGGTCGTACGTCATGCAGCCCTATCAGCTGATCAAGGACCATCGCACGAAGGTGGAGCGCGGCGACGTGCAGCGCGTGCTCGATGGCGATCTGGACGCCTTCATCCGCGCCTACCTGCTTTACCGCCGCGACGCCGCGTAGCAGGAAGGTGAAAACCCGCGGCGGAACAAATGATTTTGCAACGAAGCCGTCTCCGTTGCGGGCCTTTTTTTCGCCGTTCAGCCCTCGTTTAAGGCCTTTCGATGCACGCGATTGACACTCCGAATGCGCCCATGCTAGCGTCAATTGTTTATTGGAATTCCACGAAGGCACACTTGGGCCCGACGACTGCCTTCCCATTCTCTGGAGGACACTGTTTTGGCGCATTCTGACGAGAAATTCCTCTTTACCTCGGAGTCGGTCACCGAGGGTCACCCCGATAAAATCGCGGACCAGATTTCCGACGCCGTCCTCGACGCCGTCCTCACTGACGATCCCGCGGGCCGCGTGGCCTGCGAAACGCTGGTCACCACCGGCCTGATCGTGGTCGCCGGCGAAATTACCACCAAGACTTACGTCGACTTCGGCGATATCGCGCGCGAAGTGGTGCGGAAAGTGGGCTACACGCGCGCCAAATTCGGTTTCGACGCCGAGACCTGCGGCGTGATCTCGACGATCAAGAAGCAATCGCCCGACATCGCCATGGGAGTCGATACCGGCGGAGCCGGCGATCAGGGCCTGATGTTCGGGTTCGCTTGCGATGAGACGCCCGAGCTGATGCCCATGCCGATCCAGTTGGCTCACCACCTGACGCATAAGCTGGCGGAAGTTCGCAAGAAAAACGTGGTCGATTTCCTGCGCCCCGACGGCAAGTCCCAGGTCACCATCGAATACATCGATGGCCGGCCGGCTCGCGTGGACGCCGTGGTCATCTCGACGCAGCACAGCGAGAAAGTTTCAGCCTCCGATTTGCGCGATGCCGTGGTGGAAAATGTCATCAAGCCTGTGATTCCGGCTGCGATGTTCGATAAGCACACGAAAATTTACGTGAATCCCACCGGGCGCTTCGTCACCGGCGGTCCCATGGGCGATGCCGGGCTCACCGGTCGCAAGATCATCGTAGACACGTACGGCGGATACTCGCGTCATGGCGGCGGCGCGCTCTCCGGCAAGGATCCTTCCAAGGTGGATCGCTCGGCCTGCTATATGGCGCGTTACATCGCCAAGAATATCGTCGCAGCCGGGCTGGCGAGCAAAGTGGAAGTGCAGTTGGCCTACGCCATCGGCGTCGCCGAGCCGGTGTCAGTTATGGCGGACACCTTCGGCACGGGTGAAGCGCCCAACGCGCGGATCACCGAAATTATTCGCGCTCTGTTTAAGCTGACTCCGAAGGGCATCATCGAAGCGCTCGATCTTCGTCG
>JBAVQT010000282.1:0-5289 GCA_049694295.1 Candidatus Acidiferrales bacterium | reverse complement strand
CGGCAAAGAAAAGAGGATAGGGATGCCACGCGCGGTTCAGCCTGACCGGCAGCTTCTGGGCGTGACGCTGGCGCTCTGCTTCATCGGCGCGGTGATGGTCTTCAGCGCCTCGGCGCTCACGGCTCGCGAGCTCTATCACAACGGCTACATTTTTCTGATTCGCCAGCTGGTCGCGGTCGCGGTGGGCATCGCCGGAATGTTCTGGCTGATGAACACCGACTACCGCAAACTGCGACAACCCGCCGTGATTTTCACGGGCCTCTCGCTTTCTTTCGTGCTGCTGCTGGCGGTGTTTTTTCTGGACCGCTCGCACCAGACGCATCGCTGGTTCCGCGTGGGACCGCTTAGTTTTCAACCGTCGGAGATGGCCAAGCTAGCGCTGATTTTATTTCTGGCTTGGTTTCTGGAAATCCGGCGCTCGCCGCGCGGTTTCGGAATAAACGATGCGCTGCACACGCTGCTTCCCGCGCTGGGCACCGTGCTGATCATGGCCGCGCTGATCGTCAAAGAGCCCGACATGGGCACGGCGTTCATGATCCTGGTGATCGCCATCACCATGCTTTTCGTCGCCGGAATTTCCATGCGCTATATCGGCGCGGCGCTGCTGGCGGCGATTCCGGTTATTTATATATTGATCGTGCGCGTTCCCTATCGCTACGAGCGCTGGATTGCCTTTTTCCACCAGGATCAGGATACCCAGGGCAAGGGATTCCAGCTCGCGCAATCGCTGATTGCCGTCGGCTCGGGCGGATTTACCGGCGTGGGCCTGATGGAGAGCCACCAGAAACTTTTCTTTCTTCCCGAGGCGCACACCGATTTCATTTTTTCGGTGATTTGCGAAGAGCTGGGATACATCGGCGCAATCGTGGTGCTGGCGCTCTTCGCCGTTTTCGGCTGGCGTGCGTTTTGCGCGGCCATGAAAGCGCCGGATGAGTTCGGACGCTTTCTGGGCCTGGGCATCGCGACGATGGTGGTAGGGCAGGCGATGATCAACCTGAGCGTGGTGCTCGGGCTGATGCCGACCAAGGGCATTCCGCTGCCGTTCGTCAGCTACGGAGGTTCGAGTTTGGTGGCCATGCTGCTGGCAACCGGCGTGCTATTGAATATAAGTCAGCACGCGGAAGAGACGTGACGCGCGGCGGTGCAGTTGGCGGCGACGCGGCAACGTTGCTGATTGCCGGTGGCGGCACGGGCGGGCATGTGTTTCCGGCGCTGGCAGTGGCGCAGGAATGGCTTCGGCGCGGAGAATCGGCTGCGACCGGCGAAGCCGCAGATGCAGGATCGCCTGGGCTTCAGCCGCGGGCATTCCTGCAAGGAGAAAGAAGCGTCGTGTTTGTGGGAACCGAGCGCGGGTTGGAAGCGAAGCTGGTGCCCGAGGCGGGGTTGCCTCTGGAAACGATTCGCGTGGCGGGTCTGAAAGGCATTGGTGGCATGAAACTTCTTCGCAACGCGGCCGTGCTGCCCGCCGGATTGTGGGACTCCGAGAAAATTCTCCGGCGGCATAAATTTGTCGCGGCCTTTGGCGTCGGCGGATATGCCTCGGGCCCGATGATGTTACTCGCGCGGCTGCACGGAATTCCCAGTGTGATTTTCGAGCCCAACGTCGAACCAGGCTTCACCAATCGTGTACTGGCGCACACGGCCACTCGCGTGGCCTGCGGATTTGGTGACACGGCGCGCCGCTTCGGCGCGAAGGCGGTGGTTACCGGCATTCCCGTGCGCCGCGAATTTTTCGCCGCGGCGCGTCGAGAGCCGAGCGAGCCTTTCCACCTGCTCATCACCGGCGGCAGCCGCGGCGCGTCTCCCATCAATCGCGCCGTGATGGACTCGCTCGATCGGCTGGCGGCGAGAAAAAATCAGCTTTTGATCGTGCATCAGACTGGTGAAGGCGACTATAATGCGGTTCGCGTGGCATATGCGCGCTGCGAAATCAACGCGGAGGTTTTACCCTTCATCGGGAACATGGCGGAGCGGTTTGCTCAGGCGGACCTGATCGTCTGCCGCTCGGGCGCGATCACCGTGGCGGAAGTATCCGCCGCCGGACGCGCCGCCATCTTCATCCCCTTCGGCGCCGCCACCGATGCTCACCAGACTCGCAACGCCGAAGCGATGCAATCGGCGGGCGCTGCCCGGCTGATTCCCCAGCCGGAACTGAGCGCCGAGCGCCTCACGAGTGAGATTTTTTCCCTCCTGGACCAGCCCCGGAGAATTGTGGAAATGGAAGATAGCGCCCGCGCAATGGCGCGCCCGCAGGCTGTGGAGCAGATCGTCGGCCTGCTGGAAGGGATGGCCCGGCGATGAGCGTGACATTTCGCAATTTCCAGCGCATCCATCTGGTGGGCATCGGCGGCAGCGGTATGAGCGGCATCGCCGAAGTGCTGCTCTCGAGCGGCTACGCGGTTTCCGGCTCCGACCTGAAGCTTTCTTCCGTCACCGAGCGGCTGCAAAATCTGGGCGCGAAAATTTACGAAGGGCATGATGCCGCTCACGTGGAGGGCGCCCATGTGGTGGTGATCTCCTCAGCCGTGCAACCCGCCAACGTGGAAGTGGTGGAAGCGCATCGCCTGAAAATTCCGGTGATCCCGCGCGCCGAAATGCTGGCGGAATTAATGCGCTTGAAATACGGCATCGCGGTGGCCGGCGCGCACGGCAAGACCACCACCACTTCAATGGTCGCCTCCGTGCTGGCCGCTGCGGGACTCGATCCCACTTTTGTGGTCGGCGGCCGTGTGAACCACGCGGGATCGAACGCGCGCGTGGGCCAGGGCGAATATATGGTTGTGGAAGCGGACGAAAGCGACCGGTCTTTCCTGCTACTCGCGCCGGTGGTGGCGGTGGTGACCACCATCGATCGCGAACATCTGGATCAGTACAGCTCGCTCGAGGAAATTCAGCAGGTGTTTTTGGAATTTGTGAACCGCGTGCCGTTCTACGGAGCGGTGGTCCTTTGCGTGGACGAGCCCAACGTGCAGGCGATTCTTCCCGGCGTGAAGCGTCCGGTGATCACCTATGGCACTTCGAATCAAGCGGACCTGGTGATCAGCGAGGTGAAGCTCAGCGGGCTTTCGAGCGAGTTCCGGCTGGCCTACCACGGCGACGATCTGGGAGTCTTTCGCCTGGCCTCGCCGCCGGGAATCCACAATGTGCGCAACGCGGCGGCGGCAGCGGCGGTCGCTCTATCGTTGAGTGTCCCGGCCGATCTGATTCGCGCCGGACTGGCAAGCTTTGCCGGCGTGGGGCGGCGTTTTGAAATCAAGGGCGTGTTCGATGGCGTCACGCTGATCGACGATTACGGCCATCATCCCGCCGAGATTCGCGCCACTCTGGAGGCCGCGCGCGGCTGCAATTTCAAGCGTCTGCTGGTGCTTTTTCAACCGCATCGCTACACCCGCACGCAGGCGCTATGGGAAGATTTTCGCCGCTCGTTCAATCAAGCCGATATTCTGGTGGTCACCGAAGTGTACGCGGCCGGCGAACAGCCGGTCGAAGGCGTTTCCGGCGAGCGGCTGGCCGAGGCCATCAGCTCCGCGGGACATAAGAACGTGATTTATTCGAGCACCATGCAGGCCGGCATGGAATACATGCTGCGCGAAGCGCGATCGGGCGACGCGGTGATGGCCATCGGCGCGGGCAGCGTGGGGCGTGTGTTGGACCAGCTGGCGATGCTGCTGGGCAGCAGAATACCGAGCGTATGAAAGTGAACGACGAAAATCGAATCGGCGGTACGAATTGATATGAAGATCAGCGAGCCTGTCGCCGGGAAATTAAAAGAGCTGGGCGTCGAGCTGCGTCCCGGCACTTCTCTTGCCGAACACACTTCACTCGGCATCGGCGGCGCCACCGATTTGCTGCGTCTGGGCCGCTACGAAGCGATTCCCGACGTGATTCGGCTGCTTGACGGCGAAGGCATCGCGCACAAATTTCTCGGCGGCGGCACCAACGTGCTGGTGGGAGACGGCGAGTTGCCCTGGGTGATGCTGCAACTTCCGTCGGCGAAGCCCGGCGTGCGCATCGAAGGCACGTGTGCATTTGTGGATGCGTCTGCCGAACTGGGTGGCATGGTCACCTTCTGCGCGAAAAACGATTTGGGCGGCATGGAGGGACTGATCGGCGTGCCCGGCAGCGTAGGCGGCGCGCTGCGAATGAATGCGGGAGCCTATGGCACGCAGATCGGCACGTGGGTCCGCGAAGTGGAGCTGTATCGCGCCGCATCGCGACAGATCGAAAAGCTGCTCGGCGACGATATTCGCTTCGATTACCGGCACACTTCGTTCGCTTCCGGCGACGTGATGCTGCGCGTGCGTCTGGACCTGCCGAGGAAACCATTCAAGGAAATTCTCGCTGGCATCAAGGTTTGCAACGAAAAGCGCCGCGCCAGCCAGCCTCTCAATCAAAAAAGCGCCGGGTGCATTTTCAAGAATCCTCCGGGCGGCTCGGCCGGGCGCATGATCGACGAGCTGGGACTGAAGGGCTTTCGGTCGGGCGATGCGATGGTCAGCGACCGGCACGCAAATTTTTTCGTGAACACGGGAAGCGCGAGCTGCGCGGACATGCTGCAACTGATTGAGTCGGTCCGCGAGCGCGTGCGCGCCGCCTACGGAATCGAGCTCGAAAACGAGGTGATTCTCTGGCGAAACTGAGAGCCATGGACGCGGAAGCCTATCCTCAGGAAATTCTGGCCGAGGAAGAGCCGAAGTATCTTCGCCGGCAGAAGCCGCTGGAGATCAGGCGGCGGAAGTTTGGCCGCAAGGCCTGGGCCGGATATCTTCGCGTCTCGCTCTGGATGCTGGCGGCGCTGGGCTGCGCGTCGGCGGCGTGGATCACCGGGCAATTTCTGATCGGTTCTCCGGAAATGGCGCTGATTCATCCTGAGCAGGTGGAGCTGGCGGGCAATCATTTCGTCGAGCGCGGCAGCATTCTGGAAGTTTTCGCCGCCGATCGCGGCCATAGCGTCTTGCGCATTCCGCTCGCGGAGCGCCGGCGCGAACTGGAGGCAATTCCCTGGGTGGAGCAGGCTACCGTTCGCCGCGCGCTTCCCAACAAGATTGAAGTGGAAATCACCGAGCGTACGCCCATCGCATTTTTGCGAGTCGGCAGCGGCATGCAGTTGATTGACGTTCACGGCGTGATTCTCGATCCGCCCGTCGAGAGCGATTTCCATTTTCCCGTGGTGGCGGGGCTGGGCGCGGACATGACGGCCGAGGATCGCGAGCGCCGCATGCAGCTCTTCGCGGGATTTTCGCAGCAGGTGGACGCGGCGCGCTCGGACGCCATGGATCAGGTGAGCGT
>JBAVQT010000281.1:0-22023 GCA_049694295.1 Candidatus Acidiferrales bacterium | reverse complement strand
CGTGATCGCCGCCGTGGTCGTCGTCTTGCCGTGATCGATGTGCCCGATCGTCCCTATGTTGACGTGCGGCTTGACCCTCTCGAATTTCTCTTTCGCCATGTTTCTCTCTGCTCCTCAGTCGTACCGCTCTGACTGCCGATTTCCCTCACCGCCGCGGCTTGCCGCCGCCGTTCTTCTCGATAATTACTTCCGCGATGTTGTTGGGCGCCTGCTGGTAGTGCGAGAAGTGCATCGTAAAACTGCCGCGTCCCTGCGTCCGGCTGCGAATATCCGTTGCGTACCCGAACATTTCCGACAGCGGAACCAGCACGTTGATGATTTCGGTTCCCCCGCGCGACTCCCGGTTCTGCATCTGTCCGCGCCGCGCGTTCAGGTCCGCGATTACCGGGCCCATGTAATCTTCCGGGACCACCACTTCCACCTTCATAATCGGTTCCAGCAGTTTCGGGCTGGCCTTGCGGCAGGCTTCCTTGAATGCGATCGATCCCGCAATCTTGAAAGCCATTTCCGAGCTGTCCACATCGTGGTAGCTGCCGTCGATCACCGTTACGGCCACGTCCACCATCTCGTAGCCCGCAAGCACTCCGGTTTCCATCGCTTCCTTGATGCCATTTTCGATTGGCGGAATGAATTCCTTCGGAATCGCGCCGCCAAATACCTTGTCAATGAAAAGCAGCCGGTGCTCCTTGTCGAAGCGCCACTTTCCGCCCTTGCCGGCCACCTGCTTGGCAAGTTCGTCCAGTTCGTCGGTGGACATATCGCGCATGTCGCTGTGCCCGGAGCCTGGCAGCGGCTGCACGGTCAGCTTCACGTGCCCGTACTGTCCCCGCCCGCCGGTCTGCTTCGCGTATTTTTCTTCGCCTTCGGCCAGCTTCAAGATCGTCTCGCGATACGCCACCTGCGGCCGTCCCACGGTGGCCTGCACGCTGAATTCGCGCATCATGCGATCCACGATGATTTCCAGATGCAACTCGCCCATGCCCGAAATTAACGTCTGGCCCGTATCTTCATCGGTGTGCACGCGGAAAGTAGGATCTTCCTGTGCCAGCTTGCCGAGCGCGGTGCCCATTTTTTCCTGGTCCGCTTTGGTCTTCGGCTCGATAGCCACCGAAATCACCGGAGCTGGAAATTCGATTGCTTCGAGAACGATGGGCTTGTCCTCGTCGCACAGCGTGTCGCCGGTAGTCACATTCTTCAAGCCCACGCAGGCCGCGATATCGCCCGCTTCGACCGACTCGATTTCTTCGCGCTTGTTGGCATGCATGCGCAGCAGCCGCCCAATGCGTTCGCGCGTCTTGCGCGTCGAGTTGTATACCGAAGCGCCGGCCTTCAACACTCCCGAATACACGCGAATAAACGTCACGTGGCCGACGTAGGGGTCGGTCATGATCTTGAACGCCAGCGCCGCAAACGGCTGCTCGTCCGCGGCGCGCCGCAGCACCGGCTCGTCCGAATCCGGGTCTTCGCCCTCGATCGGAGGAATATCCACGGGCGAAGGAAGGTAATCCACCACCGCGTCTAGCAGCGGCTGCACGCCTTTATTCTTGAACGCCGAACCCGCCAGCACCGGCACCAGCTTCAACGCGATGGTCGAGCGGCGAACCGAAGCGCGCAGCTCCGCCGGCTCCAGTTTGTGCTGTTCCAGGTATTTCGTCAGGATGGCATCGTCGTGCTCCGCGATGTACTCCACCACCTTCTCGCGGTGTTCCTTGTAAAATTCCGGAGTCAGCGCCGAGGCTTTCACCGCCGCTTCCAGATCCGGATGCGCTTTCAAATATTCCGCGTCCCACAATTTTTCCAGCGGCAGCGTTTCGTATTCCGCGCCCAGCGTCTCGTCTTTCCAGACGATCGCGCGCTCTTCGATAAAATCAATCACGCCCAGAAAACTATCTTCCCGCCCGATCGGATACTGCAGCGGCACCGGATGTCCCGAAAGCCGCTGGCGCATGGTGCGAACCGAATGGTCGAAATCCGCGCCCACGCGGTCCATCTTGTTGATGAACGCGATGCGCGGCACGCGATACTTGTCCGCCTGGCGCCACACCGTTTCGGTTTGCGGCTGCACGCCGGCCACCGCGTCAAAAATCGCCACCGCACCGTCCAGCACGCGCAGCGACCGCTCCACCTCCACCGTAAAGTCCACGTGGCCCGGCGTGTCGATGATGTTCACGCGATACTTCTCGCCGAACCGGTTCCAAAACGCCGTGGTCGCCGCCGACGTGATGGTGATTCCGCGCTCGCGCTCCTGCTCCATCCAGTCCATGGTCGCCGTGCCTTCGTGCACTTCGCCGATCTTGTAAGTCACACCCGTGTAGAAGAGGATGCGCTCGGTCGAAGTCGTCTTCCCGGCGTCAATGTGCGCCATGATCCCGATGTTGCGCGTCCGGTCGAGTTGGACTTGCCGTCCCATGGAGTCTTGTTTCGCCTCTCGCTACCAGCGATAGTGCGCGAAAGCCTTGTTAGCTTCCGCCATGCGGTGAACATCTTCCTTCTTCTTCACCGCGCCGCCGCGTCCGTTCGATGCATCCAGAATTTCTTCCGCCAGCTTATCCGTCATGGTTTTGCCGGCGCGTTCTCGCGCGTATAGCACCAGCCAGTGAATCGCCAGTGACTGCTTGCGGAACGGGTTCACTTCCACCGGCACCTGGTAGTTCGCGCCGCCCACGCGCCGCGTCTTCACTTCCAGCACCGGCTTGCAGTTCTCGACCGCCTTCTTGAACAGCTTGAAAGCGTCATCGTTGGATTTCTTGGCCACCTGGTCCATGGCTTCGTAGAAAATCGTCTGCGCCGTTGAGCGCTTCCCGTCGTACATCATGCTCGAAATGAACTTCTGCACCAGGTCGCTCCCAAACACCGGATCCCCTGGAATCTTCCGGCGAAGCACCCATCCTTTTCGTGGCATCGTTCCGCTCTCCTACTTCTGCGCGGCTTTAGGCCGCTTCGCTCCGTACTTCGAGCGCGCTTGTTTGCGATTTTCGACTCCTGCGGCGTCTAGCGTGCCGCGCACGATGTGATACCGCACTCCCGGCAGGTCCTTCACGCGTCCGCCGCGCACCAGCACGATCGAGTGCTCCTGCAAATTGTGGCCGATCCCGGGAATGTACGTGGTCACTTCCGCGCCGTTGGTCAGCCGCGCGCGCGCCACTTTTCGCAGCGCCGAGTTCGGCTTCTTCGGCGTCTGTGTGTACACGCGCACGCAAACTCCGCGCTTCTCCGGGCACCCTTCGAGCGCCGGCGACTTCGTCTTCGTCCGGATTTTCTCCCGGCCGATTCGAACCAGTTGTGAAAACGTCGGCACGCTTTCCCCCTCAATTTCGCTGATACCACTAAATTTGTTTGTGTCGGCAGAGTTAGGCGCACGCAACGAAACGCCCGCGCAGAAATCTGCGGGTGCATGAACAGAAAGGTCGCCAAACCCTGAAGGAACCACCCAGGTACTCCGCGCTGAAGCTTCACCCCGAGGAGTGACTGCAGCTTACTGCGGAGAGGCTCACACGGCTTTGCGGGGCTGGCGCCCCATTCCGGCCGCTCTTCCTTTCCCCGTTCCACTGCTCTTTGTCCGGGGTCGAGAAGACTTCCGTATCTACACCGAGGCCAATGGCCTCAAGACAACCGCGCAAGTATAGGAAAAACATCCCGATGTGTCAACATCGAATCCCCTCAAAAAATATTTTGCCTTCCAAACTCCCTACGATTTTCTTCCCGGGAGTGCCCCTTAAGATACCCAAGCCGTGCCGCCCTCTTCGCCTGCGAAACGCAGATGTGGTTCCTCGTCGGCTGCACCGGCCATCTAGCGAGACCATCGCGGCTCCCCGGATATTCCATAACATCCAGAATAGAATGGCCTTACACCGCAGAACCGCGAGCGCCAGACAGTGCCTCACGCGACCACCAGCCGCCTCACTTTGATCCGATCCGCACGGACCTGCGCCAGGTCGTAGTGTCCCTGCTGCGTCAGCCAGCTTTCCGCGCTCCCTCCGAAAACCTTCGCCAATCGAACCGCCATTTCCGGTGAGATTCCGCGTCTCCCATTCACCAACTCTGAAAGGGTCGTGCGCGTCACCCCCAGCGCCGCCGCCGCCTCGGTAATCGTAAGTCCCATCGGTTCTATGCATTGCCGCATCACGAAGCCGCCCGGGTGCGGTGGATTCTTCATCGCCATGGCCTGCTCTCCCTCTTAATGATAGTCGATATAGTTGACATCCAAAGCGTCCCGGTCGGCAAAGCGGAAGATTACTCGCCAGTTCGCGCGGACCGTTACCGCCCAGAAATCCTTCAGCTCGCCCTTTAGCGGGTGCAAACGAAAACCGGGTAAGTCCATATCTGCAATCGCCGCCGCAGTATCCAGCCGCGCCAGGATATCCCGCAGCTTCTCCGCATGCTCCCCGATCACGCCACGCGAGTCGTCGTCCTCATAGAGGCGCTTCAACCCTTTGTGGCGAATCGTGCGAATCATCTCGCATCCCAACGTAACGCGTAACGTAACGCATGTCAATCGGCCGGGCCGCGCACTTCTTAAGGTGCGCAATGTGAAACGCGCCCGAGCGGCCGCCTTTACCTCGCTCGCTATCCCGCCTACACTATTCGCGTCCAAGTTGAACTCCGGAGCACTCATGACGCGCCCGATTCTCCGCCTCTTTTCACCGCGAGCCTGCGCGCTCGTCGCGACCTGCTTTTTCCTCCTGACGTGCGCCGCGCACGCGCAGCAGCCCGCCTCTCCGGCCACGCCGACCACCCCGGCCAAATCTGCTCCGGCCTCCGCCGCGCCCGCGGCTCCCGACTATTCGCAGGAGCCTTTCGTCGTCGACGAGTTCCACACCTCGATGCGTTTTGAAAATGACGGCACCGGCGAGCGAGAACAGACCGTCCGGATCCGTGTCCAGAGCGAGGCCGGCGTGCAACAGCTGGGCGAACTCGTCTTCAGCTACAATTCCGAAAACGAAACCATCGAAATTCACTACGTTCGCGCCCGCAAGCCCGATGGCTCTCTCGTAACCGCGTCCGCCGACGCCGTAAAGGACATGACCGCTCCCGTCGCGCGCGATGCTCCCGTCTACACCGACACGCGTGAAAAGCACATCACCGTTCCCGGCCTGCGGCCCGGCGACACGCTGGAGTACGACATTTCAACGCATCTCGCCAAACCGCTGGCGCCCGGCGAATTCTGGTATTCCCAGAATTTCATCAAGGACGCCATCGTTTTCGACGAACGCGTGGACGTCAACGTTCCCAGGGATCGCGCGCTCACCATAAAATCCCGCGCGTTCAGTAATATCGACGGCAAGGAAAATCGCGTTACCGCGCTCGCTATTCCGCCAGCGGGTGGACCGCTGCCAGTTACGTCCGATTTCTCGAAAGAAATTTCCGGCGGCCGCGAAATCCTTCATTGGACGCATCGCCAGCTCGCGCATCCCTCCGACGACGACGCCAAGAAAAAATCCGCGAAACCCGAAGACACCTATCCCGACATCGAGTTCACCACTTTTAAATCCTGGACCGCCATCGCGCAGTGGTACGCCTCGCTCGCAAAGGGCCGCACCGACCCCTCTCCCGAAATCCGCGCCAAGGTCGCCGAGCTAATACAGGGCCAGACCACTCCGCTCGAAAAAATGGAAGCGCTCTACCATTACGTCGCCACCAACATTCGCTACGTCAGCCTCTCCTTCGGCCTGGCGCGCTACCAGCCGCACTCCGCCGCCGAAGTTTTCGCCAATCAATATGGCGATTGCAAGGATAAGGCCACGCTGCTCACCGCCATGCTCTCGGCCGCCGGAATTCCTTCGGACGCGGTCTTGATTCCCTACTCGCGCAAACTCGACGCCGATATTCCATCGCCCGCGCAATTCGATCACGTCATCACCGCCGTTCCCCAAGGTAATCAATTGCTTTGGATGGACTCCACCGCCGAAGTCGCGCCGTTCCGCATGCTCACCGCTCCTCTGCGCGATAAATCCGCGCTGCTGGTGCCTCCCGACGGCGCCGGAAAAATCGTCACCACCCCGGCCGACCCGCCATTTCTCTCGGTACAGCATGTTGACGTTACCGGCCAAGTCAGCGATCTCGGCAAGCTCACCGCCCGCGTCCACTATTCCCTGCGCGGCGACAACGAATACGCACTCCGCGCCGCCTTTCGCGCCACTCCTCAAACGCAGTGGAAGCAACTCGGCCAGACCATGGCCGCGTTCGATGGCATTCGCGGCGAAGTCACCTCCGTAAAACCCAGCGACCCCACGGCCACGAAAGACCCCTTCGAGATTGATCTCGAATATTCGCAGCCCAATTTTCTCGATTGGTCCACCAAGAGCGTTAAGATCGCGCTCCCTCTGCTCACCATCGGCCTGCCGCAAATTTCCGACGACAACGCCGATCCCATCAAACTCGGCAGCCCGCTCGATGTCACCGTCTCTCTCAAACTTACGCTGCCGGCCAGCGACACCGCGCAGCCTCCGGTCGCCATTGCCGTCTCGCGCGATTATGCCGATTTCAAATCCACTTACGACTTCGCGAATCATACCGTCACCGCCGAGCGCACTCTCAATTTCAAAATGCGTGAGCTGCCTGCCGACCGCACCAGCGACTACCTGGCGTTCTCGCGCGCCGTCGAATCCGACGAAACGCAAATCCTCGTTGTCGATAATTCCACCACCGGCACGCCCGAAATTCCCTCCACCGCCAAGGCTAGCGAACTTCTCGAAGCCGGCTCCGCTGCTCTCAATTCCGGCAATCTCCGCGCTGCTATTCCTCTCCTCCAGCGTGTCGTCGAGCTCGAGCCCAAGCACAAACTTGCGTGGAACGAACTGGGCCTCGCCTATCTCCGGCTAGGCCGGTTCTCCGATGCGTCCGCCGCCTTCCAAAAGCAGATCGACGTCAATCCCTATGACGAGCATGCCTACAACTATCTCGGCTTCTCGCGTCAGCAGGAGCAGAAATATCCCGAAGCCATTGCCGCCTTCCGCAAACAAATCGAGCTCAGTCCGCTCGATCCCATCGCTCACGCCGCCCTCGGCGCCCTCTTTCTCGAGCGTCACGATTATCCCAGCGCCGTCCCCGAGCTTCAGAAAGCCGTCATCCTATCGCCCGATGACGCCGGCCTGCAGATCAGCCTCGGACAGGCCTTGCTCGCCACCGGCGAAAAAGACAAAGCGCTCGCCGCGTTTGAAAAAGGCGCCGATCTCTCGCAGACTCCCATGATTTGGAACAACGTCGCCTACTCTCTCGCCGATAACCACCTGCAGCTCGATCGCGCCCTGCAATACGCGCAATCGGCCGTCGCCACCACAGCCGCCAATCTCCGCAACGCCGATCTGGCGCATCTCACGCTCACCGATCTCGGCCAGGTCCAAAGCCTCGGCGCTTATTGGGACACGCTCGGCTGGGTCTATTTCCAGAAAGGCGATCTCGCCAACGCGGAAAAATTCGTGCGCGCCGCATGGATGCTCGATCTCCATGGCGAAGTGGCCGACCATCTCGCGCAGATTCTCGCCAAGCGCGGCCAGAAGGATCAGGCCATACAAACTTTCGCATTGGCTCTCGTCGCGCCGCATACTGTTCCCGAGACACACGCCCGTCTTGCCGCGCTGCTCGATCCCAATCTGAAAAGCAATACTCAGCCCGGCGCGAAAGACTCTGCCGCTGCGGCCAATGCACCCATCCCTTCGCCTGACGATAAGCGCATCGCCGATCTTGTCACCGCCGCCGCGCCGCGCTTCGCGTCTCTGCGCGCGATTTCCGCCGGCGCTCTGGTCCCCGAAAAATCCGACGCCGACTTTTTCGTGATGCTATCGCCGGAGGGCCCCGGCGCCAAAGTTGACGCCGTGCAATTCATCAGCGGCAGCAATTCCCTGCGCCCTTTCGCGGACCGCCTGCGTCAGCTCGACTTCGGTTCCCCGTTTCCTGACGCCATGCCCACCAAACTCATTCGTCGCGGCACGCTTTCCTGCCCCGGCGCTTCATCCGATGGCGCGCCCGTTCCCTGCGTCTTCCGCTTGGCTCTCCCGGAAGACGTTCGCACCCTCAACTAAGCAATCGAGTCGGTCCCGCCCGGGAGTTTTCCCAAGGTTGAATCCGAAAGGCCGTGCGTGTGCTCTAATATCCTCAACCCCGGCACAGCCTCTCGGAGGAATCATGTCCGCCCCGCTTCTGCCTAGCGCACTCGATGCTCGCACCCAGACTTTCCCTGTGCTCAACAGCGCCCAAATCGATCGCATCCACTCCGTCAGCAAAGTCCGCGACGTCCGCAAGGGCGATATCCTGTTCGACCAGGGCGATTCCAATGTTCCGTTTTTCGTTCTGCTCTCGGGAAAATTGGAAATCGTCCAGCCCGACCTCACCGGCGAACGCACCATCGTCACGCACGGCCCCGGCCAATTTACCGGCGAGATGAACATAATCTCCGGACGCCGCAGCCTGGTGCGCGGTCGCGTCACCGAGCCCGGCCAGGTTCTCGAAATGACTGCCGATGGATTGCGCTCGCTGGTCGCCAAGGACGCGCAGTTGAGCGAAGTCTTCATGCGCGCCTTCATTCTGCGCCGCCTCGAGCTGATCCATAGCGGACAGGGCGGCTTCATCCTGATGGGTTCGCGGCATTCCGCGCACACCCTGAGCCTGCGCGAATTTCTCACCCGCAACGATCATCCCTATAACTACATCGATCTCGATACCGACAAAAGTTCCCAGGAACTTCTCGATCGCTTTGACGTCAAGCCCAGCGAGATTCCCGTCGTCATCTGCCACCAGCGCGGCGTGCTGCGCAATCCTTCAATTCCGGAATTGGCCGACTCTCTCGGACTGAATGCCGCGATAGACGAATCGGAACTGCGCGATTTGATTATTGTGGGCGCCGGTCCTGCCGGCCTCGCCGCGGCGGTCTACGCTGCGTCGGAGGGTCTCAACGTTCTCGTGATCGAGGCCGCCTCACCCGGAGGCCAGGCCGGCTCCAGCTCTAAGATCGAGAATTATCTGGGGTTTCCGACCGGAATTTCCGGACAGGAACTCACCGCGCGCGCTCACGCGCAGTCGGACAAATTTGGAGCCAAGATGATGGTCGCCCGCAACGTTGCGCGGCTGAATTGCGACAAGCGCCCCTACAAAATTTTCCTCGATAACGGCAACAACATCGCCACGCGCGCCATCGTCATCGCCACCGGCGCGCAATACAACAAGCCGCATATCGCCAATCTCGAAAAATTTGAAGGCCAGGGAATCTACTACGGAGCCACCTTCATGGAGTCGCAGCTCTGCGAAGAGGAGGAGGTCATCGTCGTGGGTGGCGGCAACTCGGCAGGACAAGCCGCGGTTTTTCTTTCCGAAACCGCGCGCAAAGTACACATGATGGTGCGCTCCAAAGGTCTGTCGGAGTCCATGTCTCGTTATCTCATCCAGCGCATCGAAGAAAATCCCAATATCGAATTGCTTTGCAGAACGGAAATCGCCGCTCTCGAAGGCGATACCCATCTCGAGCGCGTCACCTGGAAAAATAAAGCCAGCGGCGAAAATTTCACTCGCGACATCCGCCACGTCTTCATCATGGCTGGTGCATCGCCGCGAACCGAGTGGCTGCAGGGCTGCCTCGCGCTTGACGCCAAGGGCTTCATCCTCACCGGCCGCGACTTGGACGGCAAGAGTGATCCGCCCGCGTGGCAACTCTCGCGTCCCCCGCAAATGCTCGAAACCAGCCTGCCCGGCGTCTTTGCGGTTGGCGACGTTCGCGCCAACAACGTAAAGCGCGTAGCCTCCGCAGTAGGCGAAGGCGCCATCGCCATCCACCTCGTTCATCGCGCGCTGGCCGAACTGTAACCGGCTGGCACCCTAAATCGGAAATCTGATTGGCTATTGGAAGGTTAGGCGGCAGGCATTCTGGTTTTGCGCTCGAAGGCCTCGGCTGCAGCGCGTAAAAACTCAAACTCGCGCGGACCGGCGCGGACCGGCGTTTACTTCAATTCCAAAACTTCTTTTTCTTTCGCCGCCGCAAGGTCTTCGATCTTTTTCGTCTCCGAGTGCGTCATCTTTTCCAGCTCATCCAGCGACCGTTTGCGCTCGTCCTCGCTGATCTTTTTTTCTTTTTCCAGTTTCTCTACCGCTTCCTTCACGTCGCGCCTTATATTTCGCACCGCCGTCCGGTGATTCTCCAGCACTTTGTGCATGTGCTTCACCATTTCCTTCCGGCGGTCCTCCGTCAGCGTCGGAATCGGCACCCGCACCACTTTCCCGTCGTTCGTCGGATTCAACCCCAGGTCCGACGTGCGAATCGCCTTGTCGATCATCGCCACCGCGCTCGCATCCCACGGCGACACCACGATCGTCGCCGGATCCGGCACCGATAGCGTCCCCAGTTGGTTCACCGGCATCAGCGTGCCGTGATAATCCACGCGAATCGAATCCAGCAGCGTCACATTGGCGCGCCCGGTGCGAATTCCGGTCAGCTCCTTGCGGAAATCCTCCACCGCTTTTTCCATTCGCGTTTTGGCCTGTGCCAGTCCTTCTTTGCTGTTTGTAATCGCAGACATGAAATCAGCCGCCTCCCTCGCCGTTTGCCACGCGCACATCGCGCCGCGCAAATTTCGCCGCGCCTCGCTCTTACGCCGCGCCCACCGTCGAGCCCACTCGCTCGCCCAGCACCACACGCTTCAAATTTCCGGGCACGTTCATGTTGAACACCACGATCGGCATCTTGTTGTCCATGCATAGCGAAATGGCCGTCGAATCCATCACCGCCAAGCCCTTCTGCAACACATCCAGATAACTGATGCTCTCGAATTTTTTCGCCGTGGGGACTTTTTCGGGGTCCGCATCGTAAACCCCGTCCACCCGCGTGGCTTTCAATATCACCTGCGCCTTGATTTCCATCGCCCGCAACGCGGCCGCCGTGTCCGTCGAAAAATATGGATTCCCCGTGCCCGCCGCGAAAATCACCACTCGATCTTTTTCCAGATGGCGCGTCGCCCGCCTGCGGATAAACGGTTCGGCCACTTCATGCATTTCAATCGCGCTCAGCAGGCGCGTGTGACATCCTGTCTTCTCCAGCGCATCCTGCAGTGCCAGGCCGTTGATCACCGTCGCCAGCATCCCCATGTAGTCGCCGGTCACGCGATCGATCGCCAGGTCTTTCTGGCGCGTTCCGCGAAAAATATTTCCGCCGCCCACCACAATCGCCACCTGCACGCCCAGCGCCGCCGCTTCCTTCACTTCTTGCGCGATTCCGTGCACGGTTTCCGCGTGGATTCCCGATTCGTTCGGCCCTGCGAGGGATTCTCCGGAGAGTTTCAATACGATTCGCTGGTAGGCTGCTTGGCCTTGCGCTTTGCCCGTTCCGGTTGACGTATCCGCTTTGCTCATTGCGAGTTGGCCCTGCCCCCTGGCTCGCGGCATTCTAGCAGAGATTCCGCGCCGCGGGCGATCACTTCGGGCCTGCGCCGCGTTTCGGACCACACGCATTTCGGCGCGCACACCCGTAGTTCCCGGCTCTTACTCCCAGCTGAAAATTATGGAAATTACGCTTGCGGCGCTGGCGGCGCTTCCGGCTCGTCCGGCGTCGCGGACGCTTGTGCCGCACCGCCTTCGTTTTCGCCCACCTTGAATCGCGAAAAGCGTCGCACGCCGATATTTTCGCCGACCTTCGCGATGGCCAGATCGATCAGCTCCTTCACCGTGGTTCCTTCATCCTTGATGAAGTGCTGTTCGTAGAGGCAGTTCTCTTCATAGAATTTTTCCATCTTGCCGGTGACGATCTTCTCGATCACCGCGTCCGGTTTCCCGGTGGCCTTGGCCTGCTCGCGATAGATTTCGCGCTCGCGGTCCAGCACCTGCTGCGTCACTTCTTCGCGCCGCAGAAATCGCGGATCGAGCGCGGCAATGTGCATCGCCACGTCGTGGCACAGCTTCTGGAAATCTTCCGTGCGCGCCACGAAGTCGCTCTCGCAGTTGATTTCCACGAGCACGCCAATCTTTCCGCCGGCGTGGATGTAGCAGCTCACCAATCCTTCGGTCGTTGCGCGCGTGGCCTTCTTCGCCGCCGCGGCCTGCCCCTTCTTGCGCAGGATGTTGATAGCCTGCTCGATGTCGCCTTTCGATTCCACCAGCGCCTCGCGGCATGCCGTGAATCCCGCGCCGGTCCGGTCGCGCAGTTCCTTCACCAGTTGCGCCGGCACATTCGGTTTCTCAGGTGTGGCCATTGTTCCGCTCAATTCCTTTTCCTTTTTTTGCCGGTTCTTCCGGCTCGCCCCGCGCGGCCCACCGCGTCTTGGCAGGCCGCTTCGCGTTTTCCGGAGCGCGGGTATGAATATCGTGTTTCGCCCGGCTCGACGCCCCGGACTCCGATTCTCCGTCTAAATATTTCAGGATTCCCGGCTAATGCGGCTAGCTGGAAGACCCGGTGTCGTCGGCCGCCACGTGCGCCGCGGTTTCCTCGGGCGTCTCTGGCGCCGCGGCAACTGCCTCGCCCGGCTCGACTTCGACGAAATCGCCTTCCTGCTTTTCGTAGACTTCGTACGCGCTGGTGTCCACGTAATCCACGCCCTCTTCGCCGCCCTCGGCCGCCTTCTGCTCGGCGATCCGCGACTGCTCGTAGGTCTGGCGTCCTGACAGCACCGCGTCCGAAATCTTCGACGTGAACAGCCGAATGGCTCGCAGCGCGTCGTCGTTCCCCGGCACTACCAGATCGATCAAATCCGGGTCGCAGTTGGTGTCCACGATCGCAACCACGGGAATCCCCATTCGCCGCGCCTCGCGCACCGCAATTCCTTCGGCGTTCGGATCGATCACAAACATCGCGTCCGGCAGCGTCGTCATGTTCTCGACGCCCGAAAAATTCTGTTGCAGATGTTTCAGCTCGCGATCCAGGCGCGCGCCTTCCTTCTTCGAAAATTCTTTCATCCGGCCGTCTTCGCTCATGGCCTTTAGCAGCTTCAGCCGCTTGATGGATTTCTGCAGCGTCACCCAATTCGTCAGCGTGCCGCCCAGCCACCGGTGATTCACGTAGAACATTCCGCAGCGGTTGGCCTCCTCGGCAATCGCTTCCTGCGCCTGGCGCTTGGTGCCCAGGAAGAGGATGCTCTTGCCCTGAGCCGCCTGGTCCGCCACGTATCGCGCTGCTTCGCGAAACATTTTCAGCGTCTTCTGCAAATCGATAATGTGAATCCCGTTGCGCTCGCCGAAAATGTATTCTTTCATCTTCGGGTTCCAACGCCGCGTCTGGTGGCCAAAGTGAACTCCAGCCTCCAGCAGCTCCTTCATTGTGATTTCGACTCCCAAAGCTCCTCCTCCTTATAAAGGGACGCTTCTTGCGCGGTTGTCCGCGCCAGCGTCCTTTTCTGCCGGTTCCTATCCGGCCGTGTAGTAGGTCCCACCCGGTTTCCCGGATCGGACCCCAAACCGTTTCCCGCAAATTCTCCCGTTCGGCAACAGCCGCAAACTAGCGCTTGCTGAACTGGAAGCGGCGTCGCGCGCCCTTCTGTCCGTACTTCTTGCGTTCCTTCATGCGCGGATCGCGGGTCATAAATCCATTCTTCCGCAGGCTTGGCCGCAGGTCCGGGTTCAACTTCGAAATGGCGCGCGAAAGGCCCATGCGCACCGCTCCCGCTTGTCCGCCCACGCCGCCGCCCTTCACCGTCGCTCGCACTTCCACCTGCTCTGTCATCTGCGTGAACTTCAGCGGCTCGGTCGCCGCGGTGTGCCAGGCCACGTTCTGAAAATATTCGTCCACCGGGCGCCCGTTCACCGTGAATCCAGTCTTGCCCGGCTTGATGTACACCCGCGCCACCGCTTCCCGGCGGCGGCCTGTGCCGTAGAAGTGCTTCCCGGCGGCCCCTTCAAATCCACTCGCTGCTGAACTCAACTTTCCTCCTCATTCGCGGCCCGGCAGACACCCGCTCCGCATTCCGCCGCGCGGATGTATCCACGGGGCGCGTTTTTCGCAATCTCTCTATCGCGAGGCTACAGCGCGATCGGCTGGGGGTTCTGTCCGGTGTGGCGGGCAAGCGCTTCACTTCCGGCATATACACGCAGCTTCTTGGCGCGGCGCGCGCGCAGCTTGTTCTTCGGCAGCATTCCCAGCACCGCCAAGCGCACCACCTCTTCGGGCCGCCGTTCCAACAGCGTCCGCACCGGAGTTTCTTTCAATCCGCCCGGATGCCCGCTGTGACGGTAGTAAATCTTCTGATCGATCTTGTTTCCGGTCAGCCGGACTCGTTCCGCGTTGATCACCACCACGTGATCGCCGCAATCGAGAAACGGCGTGAAATTCGCCTTGTCTTTTCCTATCAGCATCCGCGCCACGCGCGTCGCCAGTCGCCCCAGCACCTGCCCGTTCGCGTCAATCACAAACCAATTCTTGCCCACCATCAGGTCTTCGGCCTCGCGGCCCTTCGGTACATGCGTACGCATCTGCCCAGTCACACCTTTCCGTCTAAAGACAAACGCTAAGTCTAAAGTAGCGCCATACTCCTGTCAACGGAGACATTCTACGCCCTTGGCCCGCTTGCGGGAAGTAAGGCTTCGTCTTCGCCCCCGGCCAGCCCCCAGGCTATGAGTTGCCGGTTTTCTCAGCCCCCAGCCTTGCCACGCGCGATCGCCCCCTTCTCATGGCCGCATTCGCGGGAATTGTTTAAGATGGCTCGGCGCACTTGTAGTCCCCGTGTGCCGTTGAAAATCGCCGGTGTCAGGAAGGTCAGCGTGCGTTTGAAAATCGTGCAAGTGGGCGAACCGGTGCTGCGCCAGCGTGCGCGCGCCCTCACTCCCCAGGAGATTCTCGGCGGTGAAATTCAGCAACTGATCGCGCACCTGCGCGAGACGATGCATGACGCCCCCGGAGTCGGCCTGGCAGCGCCGCAAGTCGGATTGTCGCTGCAAATTGCCGTCATCGAAGACTCCGAAGAATCCCTGCGCGACATCGCGCCCGCCCAACTCGTCGAGCGCGAGCGCCGGCCAGTGCCTTTTCACGTCATCATTAATCCGGTGATTCGCCGCGCGGACGCCGCCAGCCTCGAATTTTTCGAAGGCTGCTTGAGTCTCGCCGGATTCTCCGCCGTCGTTCCCAGGGCCCGCCGCGTCACCGTCGAATGCCTCGACGAACATGCCCGGCCCCGCGTGATGGAAGCCTCCGGTTGGTACGCGCGCATACTCCAGCACGAAATCGGCCACCTGCATGGCGAACTGTATATCGACCACATGCGCAGCCGCACGTTTACGTCGCTCGACAATTTCGGCCGATTCTTCAAATCGAAACCGGTTCGCGAAACCCTGTCTGAACTCGACGCTGAAAAAAAACAATTCGAGCAAAGACCTCCGCCTCTGGATTAGCACCGGCATTCGATGGTAAGTAAGATCGGGCCGCGGCCCCGCCCGCATTGGTAAGGTCGCATCGAGACAACAGCACGGTTTCAAGGAGCGCTATGAATCCCATCATTCTTCTCCTGCGGCGCTGCGGACCGCTTCTTCTCTCATTGGCCGCTCTTTCTTTTTTCCCCGGCTCCCTTCGCGCGCAAATCCCGGTCACGAACGATCCGCCTCAATACGGACCGTACAACGGCGTGTTTCTCGCGGGAGGCGACGGCCTCCGGGCGGCGATCGTTGAACATGACACCGTGCTGCGCGCCGATTCCGCATGGTCCATCTATTGTTGGGTGCGCGTCGAAGATCCGTTGCAGGCGGCGACGCTCGTAGCCGGCATGGGAGACACGGCGGAAGAGTATCCGAGATATCTCGGCGCGGATGCGCGCAGCATTTTCCTGTGGATGGGCAAAGACAACACTCTCACCGCATCCGTCGCATTGACTCCCGCGAAATGGCATCTGCTGGCCGCAACATTCGATCTTCAGGAATTTCATCTCTATGCCGACGGCGCGCAGGTCGCCAGCGGCGCATTGACGCTCGGCAGCGTCAGCCCAGTGATCCAGATGGCTCCGCCCGCTCTGCCCTGGACCGACGGCTCGCACTTCGGCGGACGCATCGCTTCGCTCGTTCTCCTGCGCCAGGCTCTCAGCC
The DNA here is from genome assembly GCA_049694295.1 of Candidatus Acidiferrales bacterium. Taxonomy (GTDB): domain Bacteria; phylum Acidobacteriota; class Terriglobia; order Acidiferrales; family UBA7541; genus Palsa-295. The sequence goes on along the minus strand of JBAVQT010000281.1, from coordinate 6,045 downwards.
CCGGCGAAATCAAGCAACTCTACGAAAAACACGATGACTTCTCGCTGATCGAGTACGACCAAGGTTCGAAAAGCTGGCCCGTGCAGACCCACGGCCAGGCCGGCTATCGAGCTCCGCAGGATCCTTCCACCATGCCGGTAAGCAGAGCGCCGTTCTCCGCGCCCGTCGCGCTTCCCTTGCCCCCTGCTCAACCAGCATTGCAGCCCAGCGGCGCGAATACTTGGACCATCGCCGGCAATTGGCGCTTGAGTGCCGCGCCAGCGGTCAAAGCCGATGGATCGGCAATCACGCAATCCGAATTCGACGCCTCGAGTTGGCTCCCGGCCGTCGTTCCGGGAACGGTGCTCACCACCTACATCGATCGCGGCGTCTATCCCGATCCCGAGTACGGTCTCAACAATCTCGCGATCCCGGAAAGTTTGAACAAGCAGGATTATTGGTATCGCACGGAGGTTAAATCTCCGGAATCATTTCGCGGCGATCGTCTCACGCTTACATTCCAGGGCATCAATTATAAAGCTGTCGTCTGGCTCAATGGCCAGCGCCTCGGCGCCATCACCGGCGCGTTCATTCGTGGCGTCTTCGATGTCACCGGAATTTGGAAGGCGGGTAAAGACGCAGTCAACGTGCTCGCCGTTCAGGTTTCCCCGCCGCCGCATCCCGGCATTCCACAAGAGCAATCCATCAAAGGTGGTCCCGGCGAAAATGGCGGAATCATGTGCCTCGATGGGCCCACGTTCGTTGCTTCCGAGGGCTGGGACTGGATTCCCGGCATCCGCGACCGCGAAACCGGAATCTGGCAGTCCGTGGAACTAAAAGCCACCAACTCTGTGAAGATCGGCGATCCTCAAGTTGTCACCACGCTGCCGCTGCCTGACACCAGCCGCGCCGACGTAGTCATCACCGTGCCGCTCGATAACACCTCGGACGCTCCCGTTCGCGGAACTCTGAAAGCATCCTTTGAATCCGTGGACATCACGAAAGACGTCACTCTGCCTCCGGGCTCCACCACGCTGAAGCTCACGCCCGCCGAGTTTCAGCAGCTCACCGTGCGGAATCCGCGCCTTTGGTGGCCTAATGGCTACGGCAAGCAGGACCTCTACCACTTGAAGCTCGCCTTCGACGAAGGAAGCAACCAGTCCGACGTCAAGCAATTGCGCTTTGGGATTCGCGAAATCACCTACGAGCTGAGCCTGCTCGATAGCACCGGCCATCTGCGCAGAGTCGAAGTCGCGCCCACCCTTGGCAAACAGGGTATCGAAGGAATCGTGGACGTCACCCACGAAGGCCTGCGCGAAATTCCAGCCGCCGATCCCATGCCGGCCAGCTTTCCCGAGGCCTGGCGAGAAAATTGGCACTCCTGGGTGGCCTCACTCATGCCCGGCGCCGAAAACTCTCCCGCGGTGCGCCCCAGTGACGACACCGGACCTTCGCCTTATCTCGTTATCAAAGTCAACGGCGTGCGCATCGCCTGCCGCGGCGGCAATTGGGGCATGGACGATCTGCTCAAGCGCGTCTCGCGCCAGCGTCTGGAGCCTTACTTCCGCCTGCATCATGACGCCAATCTCAACATCATCCGCAATTGGGTCGGTCAAAACACCGAAGAAGTCTTCTACGACCTGGCCGACGAATACGGCATGCTCGTCTGGAACGATTTCTGGGAGACCACCCAGAACTACAACGTCGAAGCCCAGGATCCGGCCCTGCTGCTGGCTAATGCGCGCGATGCCCTCCTGCGTTACCGCAATCATCCATCCATCGCCGTCTGGTGTGGACGCAATGAAGGCGTGCCGCAACCAATTATTAATGAAGGTCTCGCCAGGCTCGTGAATTCGCTCGACGGCACTCGCTACTATTCGCCCAGCTCCAATCAGATCGATCTTCAAAACAGCGGGCCTTATAAATACATGGATCCCAAACTGTATTTCACCACGCTCAATCACGGCTTTTCGGTCGAGACCGGGACGCCTTCCATGTCCACGCTCGAATCCTTCCGCGCCACCATGCCGAAAGAAGATCAGTGGCCTGTCGATGATGTCTGGGCCTATCACGACTGGCATCAGAGCGGAAACGGAGACGTCGCGCCGTTCATGGCCGAGATGCAGGCGGAGTTCGGCGCGCCCACCAGCCTCGAGGATTTCGAACGCAAGGCTCAGATGCTCAATTACGTGGATCACCGCGCCATTTTCGAGGGCATGGACGCCCATCTCTGGGCGCCCAACAGCGGCCGCATGCTCTGGATGACGCAGCCTGCGTGGCCCAGCACCATGTGGCAAATTTTCGACCACGATTACGACACGCAGGCTTCTTACTACGGAGTAAAAAAAGCCTGCGAGCCGATTCACGTTCAGCTCGACCTCTCGAACTACGAAGTGGCCGTCGTCAACACGACGACCACGCCGATAACCGGCCTTTCGCTCGATGCCAGCGTCTTTTCGCTGGGCAACAAACTCCTGCTGCATCATCAGGAGCAAAAAGACGCCGCCGCCGATGCGGTCACCGGCGGATTCAAGCTCGATCTTGCTTCGGCGATGGCCTCGGACACGGTCCTGGTGAAATTGGAATTGCGCGGAGCCGGCGGCGAAATTGTGTCTCGGAATTTGTACTGGCTGGCGGCGGAGAGCGCCGGATATCGTGAACTTGATCGGCTGCCGCCGGCCGATGTATCCGCGAGCGCGGACTCGGCGCGAAGCGGCGACACCATTCACCTGCGAGTGCATCTGAAAAATGACGGGACCGCGGCGGCGCTCGAGACTAAAATTACGATTCTCAACGCCGCTGACGCCTCGCGCATCCTGCCCGCGTATCTCGGCGATAACTACATCTCGCTGCTGCCCGGCGAATCGCGCGAAATAGATGTCGAATATCCGGCGGCGGCAGCTCGTGGCGCGGCGCAGATAGCCATTCGCGGCTGGAATCTTGCCTCGCGAACCATCTCCGTCACCGCCGCGAAATAGCGCCAAGCCAGTCCGTGCGTTATACCCGCCGCTCACCCGGCCATTCATTCGCGTATGGCGTTTCATATTTGTCTACCGCGGCTTTGATGTGCCAGCGCGCAAAATCGCCGCGATACGTGCGCGAAAATGTCCCGGAGCCGAATCCTCCCACGGGCGCTCCCTGCCACGCGCCGTCATCGATCATGCCGGGAACTCTCGCGGTGCCGGGATTTGCGAGTGGCAGACCGATCGGCCGCTGCCAGGCAGCTTTTGGAATGATGGACTGGCCCCACGCCGCGCAGCTCATCGGGAGAACTGCTAGAGAAGTGGCCAGTCGTAACAAAAATAGGCGCTTCACAAAACCTCCAGGCAGTTCTTATGCGCGCAAACTCCGCGGATCCGCAGTCAAGTCGCGGTCGCGGCCTTAGTTGCTGGCGACGGCAGTCTTATCCTTCTGCGGAGGAAACAAATCCTTGGCGGGCATCTTGGCGTCGAAAACTAGGTTGAAGAAACCGACCATCATTTCGTCCCAATTTTGCTGGCCCCACATCACGGTCTTCGTAGGGTCGGGATTTTCAGGATTGTCGGCGGAATTATCGAAATGCGCGGTGCACTCGATCTTCGTTCCTTTCGGCAGGGCAATCGGTTGGTCGAGGGTGTACCACAGCTGCCAGTGCCAGTTGTAATCAGGCACTTCCAAAATCGTTTCCGTTTTGCCATCGGGAAAAACCAGGCGATATTCGAAATCCTTTCCGCGGGTGTGCATGTGCGGATGGAGGCCGGAAAGTTTCACGTCCTGAAGAACATCGAAACTGGCGTCCACGCGGTAATCCGGATCGCCGGGCGGAATTTTAAAGGTGCCGTTCACCGCGGAGAGCGTCAGCACCCGCTCCTTCGGAGGTTCCTTGGCAAAAATCAATCCGAGCTTGGCGCGGTCGGTGGTCGCCGTTCCATTCGGCGTGTAGTGCACTTCAAACACGATGTCCGACCCGGCCTTGATCAGCTTTCCTTGTCCGGGCGCCAGGATTTCCGCGGGCTGCCCCGGCGCGTAGCCCACCAGAAAATCGCTCGGCAGCGCCGCATCGGTCTGATCGCCTTTCTTTTGTGGCGGAGCTTCGAAGAAAACGCCAGTCTTTTGGCCCTTGAAGTAGTTCGAGCCGGGCTCGCGCACGTACGCGATGATGTGGTGAACCACCGATCGATCCGTCGGCCGCACCTCCGCCATTTGCACCCACTTGTCTTCGGTAAATCCGGTGGGCTCGATCGCGTATTGGTATTCAAGCATCCCCGACGCCGGGATACTGAATTCGTGCGGCAGTTGGAAAACTACGTCGGGCTGCGGAATGGTCCAACCCTCGACCCACTTTACCGCCGCGGGCATATCCGCTGGATCGCCTTGCGGCGCGCCGGCGTTCACCCACGCCACGATCGTGTTGATTTCCTGCGGCGTGAGCGAGCGATCGTTCGAAAAATGTCCGTACTTCGAGCTGGCATACCAGGGCGGCATGATTTTCTGCTGGACCACGCGCTTGATCGAGCTGGCCATGGGCCGCGTGCTTTCGTACGTGAGCATCGAAAAGGGGCCGTTTTCGCCGGGGCGATGGCAGGTCTGGCAGTGTTTCTGCAAAATCGGCGCCACATCTTTGGTGAACGTGGGAACAGGTTGCGCCTGCTCCTGGGCCGAGACGCGTGGTGGACACGCGAGCACCAGGGCGAGCGCGAACGCCAGGATGGAGATGGAAAAAATTCGCTTCATGGTTGTTTCTCCGTGTGGCATGGGCGGGAATTTCGATGCGACTGCGTTCTCCCGGTGGCGCGAGTGAAGTGAGTTTATATCACTAAAAACCGAGCGCGCGTCGGCGGTTTTTTCCATCCGCTTAAGCACCAGACCCTCGTGATTCGCGCCGAGCTCGCTTCGAATAGCGATGCGTCTGGGCCGTGAACCAGCCCTTGCATCCTAACGATTTCGTACTACGCTACTTTGCGAGCGATCTCGCCGCACGTTTTTACGCAGGAGCAAATCATCGTGAGCAACGAATTGCCGACGGCGGGTCAGGCTCCCGCTCCAAAGCGCGAGAGTTCGCCGTCATCTAACGCTTCCGTCGCGATCGAATTCCGCGATGTGCGCTTTGCGATCAAGGGCGCGGCGATTCTCGAAGGGCTGAGCTTCACGGTGCTCCAGGGCGAAACGCTGGCCGTCCTCGGCCGCAGCGGCTCCGGCAAGACCACTGCCCTGAAATTCATCAATCGCCTCCTCCAGCCCGATTCGGGCCAGGTGATCGTGCAGGGCCGCTCCACTTCTGATTGGGACCCCACCGAGCTGCGCCGCCGGATCGGTTACGTGATTCAGGAAGCCGGCCTTTTTCCGCATTTCACAATCGAAAAAAATATCGCGCTGGTACCATGGCTCGAAAAATGGCCGCCGCAGCGCATTGCCGCGCGCGTCGAGGAGCTGCTTCGAATCGTGGGCTTGAACGATGGAAATTTCGCCCAGCGTTATCCGCACCAGCTTTCCGGCGGCCAGCGGCAACGCGTGGGCGTGGCTCGCGCCCTGGCGGCTGATCCGCCGATTCTCCTGATGGACGAGCCATTCGGCGCTCTCGATCCGCTGACGCGCATGGAACTGGAACGTCATTTTCTGGAATTGCAGCAGCTGTTGCGCAAGACCATCTTGTTCGTCACCCATGACGTTCGCGAGGCCCTCTTCCTCGGCACGCGAATCGCCTTGCTCGACGCGGGCAAACTCGTGGGCATCTATACGCCGGACGAGTTCCAGCAATTGCCAGACGCGCTGCCCGCGGCTTACATGAATGCGTTTCGGTCCTCGGACCGAAAATAATTAAGCGCGCCGAAATAGAGTCGAAAGGATCGCGAATGCATAGCTTCCTCGAATTCGTCATTCGGCATCACGCGGAAATCTGGCAATCCACGCTCGAACACATCGGTTTGGTCGCGGTCACCATGCTGCTCGCCACCGCCATCGGCGTCCCCCTCGGAATTTTGGTCACCCGGCGGCCCTGGCTTTCCCGTCCGATCCTCGGAGCGGCGAATATCGCCGAGACCATCCCCAGTCTGGCGCTCTTCGGTTTTCTGCTGCCGGTTCCGTGGC